>CAXMRQ010000089.1:0-18488 GCA_964196115.1 uncultured Gammaproteobacteria bacterium | reverse complement strand
TAGGGTAATCGCTAATTAATATCCCAGCTCAGGTCGCACAATATTGAGCAATGTTTCCCCCGCGATATAGCGTTGCATATTACTGAAAAACAGATCCAGCGTAATCGGAATATAATTATCACCATCGTCAGCCGACACATGTGGCGTAACGATAAAATTAGGCGCCGACCATAGGGGTGAATCGGCAGGTAATGGTTCCTGTTCAAATACGTCAATCACTGCACCCGAAAGATGACCGCTAACCAGCAGATCCGCAACCGCGTTGTAATCCATTACCGAGCCTCTTCCAACGTTGATGATTCCGGCACCCGGCTTCAGGCTCTGTAGGCGTTCGTGGTTGAACAAGCCATTTGTTTCCGGCGTCGATGGTGTCGATACAAAAATATAATCCATACGCGGCAAGACATTATCGAGCTGATCTATCGCGACCATTTCATCGACATCCTCGTGGGGCTTACCATGGCGAGTGACGCCGATAATATGCACTGGCAACTTGCTGAGCTGTTTTGCCGCACCGCCACCGATACTACCCACTCCAACCAATCCAACCGTTTTACCACTTATCGGTGTTGAAAATAACGACTGCCAATGACTCTGCCGCTGATTGCTCAATATCGTCGGCATCTTGTTATGCAGCATTAGCACCGCCATCAGCGCAAACTCACCAGCCTTGTCGGCATGAGCACCTTTATTGTTGGTGATTGTGACACCTTCCGGCACCCAATCCATCGGGCACATATGCTCAACTCCAGCACCGATACAGTGAATCCATCTTAGTCTGGGAGCCACCTCGGCCAGATTTTCGGTCGGCAAATCCCAGGTTAACAGTACCTCAGCTGTTTTCATTGACTGTTCAAAATGATCGGTATCCCAGTCGACAAACACATTGAGTTTCCTGGCTAAACCTGCGTGGCGTTTCAGCGATTCCTCAAATTTTTCCATCGAGATGGTGAACACCGATTCACTCTCGGGTGTTGAAGGAAAAGTGTCAGGGCCGGCATGGTTGTTCTTGATATGTAGCTTAATACTCATTGATGATCGGCTTCCAGCTGTTTGAATGCTGCGACGATCTTATCATCGCGTTGACTGCCCGACATATTTTCTGCATCGAATTGAACTTGCATCACCGCTTCACCGATTTCCTGCAAGAACTGACCGTCGTCCTTATCTCTTCTGGGTAGGTTCAACACTGTATCACCGCCGTAGGTTGGCACCGGATTGGACCAGAAATTTCCGCTATGATCGGGTTTAATGCCTTTTTCCAGATCACGGCAAAGCTTACGCAACTTCTTACGGTACAAAATAATGCCCCGGTCACTCGGCACCAGGTGTTCACGCTTCTGATCAGCAATTTTACCCATACCTTCAACTGCCTCGGCGTCGCCTGGAAATCGCTGACGTTGATCATAACTACGATCCATCAATTCACCCTGTTCGATTAATTCCGGCCCGCCGGGTTTATTGTATTCCTCTGGATCGGCGCGGTCGCCGAAGATCGCCCAGGCAAACGCGGTGGTATGCTCGTCATCAACGGGTACAACCCAGCGTGAAAACGCGGTACGGCCATAGTAGATCGGCCTGGTACCATCGGCACTAAAAGCAGCGCCCGACTGCGTAAAATTGGGTAATACGAGTTCGTTAATCCGTACCCACACATTATCTTCGACACGGCGTGTACTGGCGCCCAGAAATCCCATTTGACGACTATAAAAAGCCAGTTCGCTGAGTTCGCCCATGCCTTCCGAAAATTGTGGACGGCTCATGCGTGAATGCAGGAAACTGGTGTGGATTGGATCAAGAATGGCGTCTAACACCTGTAACCAGTTGCATTCGTAATCTGCGCGGTAGGGCACAAAAGTCTGGTTCGGAATTTCCAGTGTATCGTAGACAGGGAACTCGGGCATATCTTCTAACGGCCCCAGATATGCGAATACCAGTCCTTTATATTCTTTTACCGGGTAAGCGCCCAGCGACGTTTTATTTTTTACCAGTTCAGCGACACCTTCGGGTTGACCTGGAATTTCCAAAATTCTACCGTCGACATCGAACAACCAGCCGTGATAACAACAACGTATGCCACCTTTTTCGCAGACGCCGAATTCCATCGAGGCACGACGGTGAGGGCATTGTTTATGCACCAGACCGTAGCGCTCCGACTTATCTCTAAAAATAACCAGTTCTTCGCCCAACAGGTTAATTAATCGCGGCACATCCTCAATTTCCGTAGCCAGCGCCACTGGCTGCCAGTAACGCCGCAGGTATTCACCGCAGGCGGTGCCTCGACCGGTGCGGACTAACAGTTCGTCGCTGCCACCCCGGGGAGATTCGCTATAGCCGCGATAGACGTTAGCAGATGTTTTCTGATTCTGTACCGTGGTATTCATCGCAATTCCAGTCACCTATACAATCGCCAAGTCTGCCAGAAATTTTGCTTTTTTCTATAGCGATTATTATTTAGTATGGCTGTTAGAAAAATTGACATCAAAATGAACCGACGCAACCAACCTTTCAACGCTTTGCGCGCCTTCGAGGCGGCATTCAAAATAAACCCAAAATAACGGAATTTCACCGTTTGTTACTGACTCAGCTATAGCTCCATAGCTGTAACTTCAAGATTTTCAAGCTAATTCCAAAGTAATAAAACAACATATTACTTCTCTTTTACCCTGAGGCTACAAGCGTTATATTCTTCCTAACGGGTTTCTATGCCAATGATAAAGAAATGAATCTCATCCCCTTCGCGCTCACTATTCTCGCTATCGTGTTCGGAAGCGTTATTGCCGAATTCGAAATTGGTCTTTTATTTGGTTTAATAGTGGGGCTGATCGCCCTGCAAAGAGAGACACATCTTAAGATTGTAGTACTTGAGGAAGAAATACGAAATCTACGCGAATCCCCAATACAGTCATCAGCTCAGGAACCCAAAGCAGACTCACAAAGTGACGAGCATGATAAACCCGGCATAAATTCACAACCCGTTTATACAAGGGCCGTATCTACGCCCACCCAACCCAACAGAAATTTGCAATTTGGAAGCTCGACAGCCTACCCGGAATCAACTCAATATCAGGAGCCAGAAGCGGTCAGTGCACCACCTCAATCACCGCCCGATATACCATCAGAGAATCGACTGGAATTATTTCTAGATGACATAAAGTTCCGCATCTGGTCTTATTTCAACGATGGCAATTTATTTGTACGTTTAGGTCTGTTAATTCTTTTTGTTGGTGTCGCCTTTCTACTCAAGTACGCGGCTGAAAACCCTCGCATTCCGCTCGAGTACCGATTCCTCGGCGCCGCTGCGGGCGGCCTGGCCCTGTTGATATTCGGCTGGCGTCTTCGTTTTAAGAAAGAAATATATGCTCTGTTATTACAGGGCGGCGGTATCGGTATTATTTATATCACCATCTTTGCCTCGTTTCGCATAGGCAACCTCCTGCCTTCGACACTGACTTTTATACTGCTGGTGGCATTCGCAGTTTTTACTGCTGTATTAGCGGTATTACAAAATTCCCGGACACTGGCTATTTTCGCGATACTGGGTGGATTTCTCGCGCCATTCCTGGCGTCATCCGGTAGTGGCAACTACATTGGTCTGTTCAGTTATTATGCCGTTTTGAACACGGTTGTATTTATCATCGCCTGGTTTAAATCCTGGCGTATGCTCAACTTGCTAGGTTTTGTATTCACCTTTGCGGTCTTAGCTCTGTGGACAGTATTTAGTTATAAAACCACCATGCTAGGCCCAGCAATCGGATTCCTGCTGCTGTTTTTTGCAATGTATAGCCTGATTGGCATCCTCTATGCGCTAAAGCAAACGCATAACCTCAAGGGTATTGTTGACGGTACGCTGGTATTCGGAACCCCGGTAATCGCATCCAGTTTGTTGATGGCGATGGTGCGACATCTGGATTACGGAATTGCCATTGCCGCAGTCGGAATTGGTTTTTATTATGTAGTACTGGCGCGGTTTTTATGGAAGCATAGCCGCGACCAGATGCGCCTGTTAGCCGAAACCATGTTAGCGATAGGCGTCGTGTTCACCACCCTGGCAATTCCCTACTCTCTCGACGGCCATTGGACCAGCGCAACCTGGGCGCTTGAGGCCGCAGGTATCCTGTGGGTTTCAATCCGCCAGCAACGCCGGTATGCGCAGTGGTTTGCGATTGCCCTGCAATTCGGCGCAGGCATGCTGTTTCTGGTGCGAAATGCGGACGATCTCGGTGGCATCGCATGGATCAACCCCGCTTTCCTCGGAGGCGTATTTGTCGCACTGGGTGCGTTTTTATCCGCACGTTTGTTATATAAACTGGACTATACGATCAAATTACGACGCCTGCATAGTGTATTTTTTATCTGGGCCATGGCCTGGTGGCTGGGCAGTGCACTGGTGCAAATAGATACCTATATCGATAATCAGATTATAGCCTGGCTGTTATTATTCTCGATGACAGCAACCACTTTTGCTTACCTTGATCGAGTCAGACGCCGAAACTGGTTACCTGCATCGATCAGCACGGCCCTGTTGCTACCGGTGTTGATATTAATCAGCCTGCAATCAATACACGATTACCAGCACGTTCTGGTGCTGCCCGATGCCTTAATCTGGATATTCGTCCTGGCAATTAATTACCGTTTGATCGTACGACTGGAAGCCAAGGCCTGGCCGGACTGGATTAAAATTTTATTACACAGCGGTATTACAGTATTCGTTGCCTGTGTACTGTCACTCGATCTACTCTGGTATTTCGAACACGAACAGCCCGGAGTCGGCCAGGGATTCGTTGCTTTACTGGCGGTATTTCCGCTGATATTCATGTATGCAGCACGTAAGGATAAATTTCCCGCAATTATCCGATTTGGCATGCCCTTGCAACTCGGCATAATTACACCACTGGCATTAATAATGGCGCTGTGGAGTGTCTCGGTGAATTTTACTAACACCGCTAGTCCATCGCCTCTACCTTACCTTCCTGTTATTAATCCGTTAGATCTCGCGCATCTGGTATTTTTTATCTCGGTAATGCGCGCGCTGGAATTACTCCAGCCTCCGCTGAAAAAATATAAAAATCACGTATTGATATTTCTTGGCGGATTGATTTTTATCTGGTTGAGCGCAGTGTTGCTGCGATCTATGCATCACTATATTGGTATCCCATTTAATTTAGTCGGGATGCTCAGGGATACACAAATACATACCGCCCTTTCAATTCTGTGGACCATCATCGGTATGTTTGCGATGTTATTCGCATCCCGTAAGTTAATCAGGCCTGTATGGATTGCCGGTGCTATTTTAATCGCGATAGTCCTGATCAAAATGATTTTTGTCGATCTGGATGCCAGCGGCACGGTTGAACGTATTGTTTCATTTTTGGTCGTCGGTTGTTTACTCGTGGCAATGGGTTATTTCTCACCTATTCCGCCTAAGCCAGTAGAGGCCAAAGAGAACACGGCGGAGGTGGGAAGTGCGCTCTAGGCCGTTTGCTTTATTTTTAACTGCCATGTTAATTAGCAGCATCGGCGCCGCGCAGAGCACGTCACAGCCCGGTCGACAGCTATACGCTTATCAGGCCGAATTAAGCGAAGCGAAACAGGCGCTACAGCGAGTTGAATTAGCGCTCGATGTTATGCTCGCAGTGACTCGAGCAGACTTCGGAGATGTAGCTGTATTCGACGTTAGCGGCAAACCTCTTCCCGTCTGGTTGCGAAAGGCAGCTATTACAAAAACTAAAAAACAATTTAGCCTGCCGATCTACCTGTTCAACACTTATCAACAAAATCGCTCCAAAACGATAACTACCCGCGAACAAAACCAGGAACAGGAGCAGTTTTCCGAATCGACAACAACCGAATCGATTCCGATCGACGAGACCCGACAGGATTACATCATCGGATTACCCGACGCGGATGCAGAAATGGAAATAAAAACGATTGAATTGATATGGACGCATGAACCAGCGGACCAGTTATTGCAGCTGAAGATCGAAGCAGGCAATGATCTCGACAGCTGGCGTACCGTTCAAAGCAGCAAAAGTCTGACCAATCAAAATTCTGACGACGTACAATGGCGCACCCTTAGCAATATACCGAAACGGGAAAAATACCTGCGACTAACACCGGTAAATTCAGTACGTGCATTCAATTTAACCCAGGCCATAGGCACCTATAGCCAAAAAGAGGAGGAAAGGAAAGTCTGGCACCCCCTGGGGGAATTACACAAATCCCTGCAGAATCCTGGGTTCCTGGAATTCGATATGCCTTCCACGGTCGCGGCGCTTCAGTTAAGACTCATTCCCGGAGAAGAACAGACCTCCCTCACCGGCGATCTGTACGCGAGTGCGACTGGTTTCGAACAAAAACGCTTAATAAGTTCCAACATTCAGCAACATAATATTAGCGGAAGTGAAATCGAGCCCAGTCAACCCGTAATAATTCCCACACAAAACTATGCCCACTGGTGGTTTAAATCAGATCAGGAAACAGATTCAGTAACCCAGGTCGAGATAGCCTATCCGGTCTACGAATTATTATTTCTCGGTAACGACAATGGACCGTTTACCCTGGCATGGGGAAACCACGAAAGTGATGCACCGAGCAATAGCCTGATCAGCCTGTTGAGCCCGGATCAGCAGCAACAACCTTCTGCCGGGCTAGTCCAGCCCGGTAAAATGCAAATAGCTGGCGGCGTGTCCAGATTGTCCCCAGAAAAAAAAGTCCCCTGGTTAAAATGGCTTTTATGGTCTTTGCTGGTGCTCGCGGTGATTACCACCGGTAAGATGGCATACAGTTTGTATCGTGATATGAATGCAACCTAGGAGTCCGACAGACTCCTAAGGATCAGATCATTCCACAATAGCCTGTGCCGGTGTGCTGCGATCCTTACGTTCGCGCCAGGCAATGATCAACCCCCCCGCTACGACGAAAATAACACCAGGCAATAGTCGCTCAAAAGGCGCCTCACCAAAGAAAACCCAACCCAAAATAAACGAAAACGGAATTCCAAAATATTCAAACGGTGACAGGCTGCCGGGTCGCGTCAGGCGATAAGCACTAATCATCAACAACACCGCACAACCTCCGACAGAACCCATCGTCAATAACCATAACCAGTCATTTAAAGACTCAATCGAGATATATCCGGTAGTCGCAAAAAGCAATGTTGTCGAACCAGCCAATGCGCCGACTGCCGAGTACATATTAATGATCGCGGTGGGCACATCGTCGTGGAATAATTTTGAGCTGACTATTGCCACCGAATAGCCAAACGCTGCGGCTACAGGTAACAACGCGTAGGGGGAAAAAACATCGCCACCGGGTTGCATAATCATTAAAACCCCCAGAAAACCAATTCCCACCGCCAGCCAGCGCCAAATTCCCACGGTATGTTTCAGAATCGGTATCGACAACATGGTGATAAATATCGGGCCGATATAAGTCAGCGTAGTCGCGGTGGCAAGTTCCATTTTTGTTATCGCCAGATAAAAACAATATTGCGCGCCAGCAATAAAGAGACCGCGAAGCAGACCAAATCGCCACTGCGTTATCACCAGCTTCCTGCCCTTCTCATGCCATTCACGAGATAACAGCAAGATCAGGATACTGGGGATCAAGCCAAACAAATTTCGAAACGAAGCGAGTTGCTGTACCGGGTAACGATCACCCATGTGTTTGATGATCGCACCTTGCACGTCGAAAAGGAATATAGCCAACAGAATAAGAAGTACCGCCCTGGCGAAACTGGACCAGTGTTTAAATGACAGATAGGGCATGCTTCGATTACGGAAAAATACAACAGGCAGCATACACGCATCTGAAGCTGTTCGATAATAATTAGTTGAAGCCATTAAATATAGAAAAATCCTGAGAATCAGGGGGCATGGAATTGTTTGCCGGAGTAGCTCGAATTCTAAGGGACTGGTGGCGGGCATTGGTTTAATTTATGATCAGGTTCCAATGAGCCAAAAACAAATGTTTATTTTTTACATCGGATAAAAAACCACCGTATGAAAACCATGAAAACGATTACCTTTACAATTTTATTTACGCTACTGGTATTAACTGGCGCGATATCCAGTGCATACAGTGATTCAAGGCAACTGGTCGAGTTGCCAGAAATGATGCAGCAGCACATGATGTCCAATATGCGCAATCACCTGGAAACGATAAATCTGATACTGATACATCTGGGCAATGAAGAAATGGATATGGCAGCTGAATTAGCCGAGCAAAACCTGGGCATGAGCTCATTGAACTTGCATGGCGCCAGTCGTATGGCTAAATTCATGCCCGAAGGAATGCGTGAAGCGGGTACCAATATGCATAAAAAGGCGAGTCGTTTTGCTTTAGTAGCGCAGGAAGGTGATTTAATAGCAGCATATAAAAAGCTGGCAGAGATCACATCAGCCTGCGTGAGTTGTCATGCCGGTTACCGAATTCAATGAAGCAAGTAAGCACGATTCAACCTGAGCACCCTGCGCCTGGGAAAGCTGTAAAGTTATATCATGGCTGACAATTTTATAAAATCCGTTGTAATAGTTTTAATTGTTTTATCAGGCGGCGCGATTGCCGACACTCAGAAGGAAATCGAGCATTTGTTAAGCTTCGTAGCTAGTACATCGTGCAAATATGAACGCAATGGGACCCTGCATGATGGTGTCGATGCGCAAAACCATATTAAAAAAAAATACGACTACTTCACGGATAAAATTAACTCCGCGGAAGACTTTATAAAATACTCAGCAACTAAAAGTACAATGTCGGGTAAAAACTATAAAATTCATTGCGCAAATATGCCAATGCAAAATAGTGCTGACTGGTTGCTTGATGAATTAAAAAAATTTCGCAGAAGCAAAACAAGTTAGTACCAGCGAGATACGGAATTCAGCTTTTTAACACTTAATTTCGGAAACCAGATATGGCAAAAAATTCAAACCCTGCGATTAGGATAATCAGCGTTGTATTGCTAATTACAGGTATTGGCCTGTCGGTATGGGGGTATCAGGTATCGGGGTCATTCGGGTCGCAGTTAAACAATGCATTTAATGGCTCACCCTCCGATAAGGTAATGATGCTTTACATCGGTGGCGCAGTCAGTTTTGTTATCGGCTTATATTTACTGGTTAGAAAATAATACCCCGGTATTTGCCGCGAACCCTGCTGCTTGCTGAATACACCGGTACCCGTGAGGGAGCACCGGCATATCATTCACATTAAAACTAACTCGACTACAGTCCCTTAAGTTTTAGTTCGCTGGCTGTTGCCTGCAAAAACCCATATCCCGAATAAATATTCTGCGCAGCCGCTGTCCCCAGATAGCCCAGAAAGTGTTTTGCATTAGACATATTACGGCCTTTCAACATCGGCCCAATGGCATAACCTACCTTATCCTGTTTGTTATACGGTGCAGGAATTTTTACACCGTCGATCGGGCGCCCTTCTCTTTTCGCATAGGCCACCTCGGTAGTCCACACTATGCCCACATCGGCTTCCCCGGTTTCCAGGCGATGCGGTGTCTCACGGTGGTGGCGTGAGGTAAACCATGTTTTACCTTCGACCGCCCAACAACTTTTACACTTCTGACCGCCGGTGACTTTTTGATGAATGCCGAGGTCTTTAAGCATTTCGCTGCCGTAAAATTTAAATATACCTTCGGTCAGCGGATTGGGGTGTGACTGTACGATATCGTCCCTGGAAAGGTCTTCAGGCCCCTTAACGTTTTGGGGGTTTCCTTTGGCAACCATCAACTCTAGCTTGTTGTGAATGTAAATGATGTGCTCGGCCATCAGGCCTTTGCCTTTGAGCTTCTTTAAATGATTGATATTGACGCTGGCAAACAGATCTGGATTCATCGCGGTATCCTGCCCATCAATCTGCCCCTGCTTAAGCAATTGTTTTTTAAATATCTGCCCCGGCGGAATAGTCTCGACGTAGATTGTCTTGATATCGGGGTGTTTCGACTGGAAATCATTGATCAGATCTTCCATCACCATAAACTGGTTACCTGCCAGGTACATGACCAGGTCCGAAGTATAGGAATCGCCAATTTTGCCGTAGTCGATCTCACCATAGCTATGAAAGGTTCGATAATCGTGACCGAGGCCCGCTTCGTCTGATTTTGCCGCAATCGCGCTACCGACGGTTAAACCCAGGGCTATTGCTACCACCTGGCGCATTAATTTATTTTTCATTGAATGTACTCCCCCTACTTCAGAATTCTGAAACCTGACCGTATTATCAGGCCCTCAGCCCCCTGTATATACTTAATAAATCGCAACGGGTATCCCCATTTATAGGTAATTGACTTTTTTCGCCAGCGCATATGCGGGCTTAACGGCGTACCAGGACAGCAGTTATAATGTCTACATAACACTCCCACTAACACAGGATAAAGCAAGACTATGAGCGAATATAATTTACTGGATTTCCAAATCGATGGAGCGATAGCAACCATTACGCTGAATCGACCCGACGCCGCCAATGCCTTTAACCTGGAACTGGCAACCGAGCTTAACCACGCCGCTATTGTTTGCCAGCATAATCCAAATCTACGAGCCGTGGTGCTGACCGGAAATGGCAAGCTATTTAGTGCTGGTGGGGATTTGAGCGTTATGTTCGAAGCAGGTGACCAGGTCGACGCCGCGCTGAAACAACTTACCGATCAGCTTCACGCAGCTTTTTCCACTCTGATGCGTATGCGCGCTCCACTCATCGTCGCTGTCAACGGTGCAGCGGCAGGTATCGGGTTGAGCCTGGCATTGATTGGTGATATCACCATCGCATCTGAAAAAGCCAGCTTTACGCTCGCCTATACCGCTGCTGGATTAAGCCCGGACGGCGCGGCAACCTACCTGCTGCCAAAAATTGTTGGCATCAAACGCGCTAAAGAAATGATGGTCACCAATCGGCGATTAAGCGCCGCAGAGGCTCTGGACTGGGGAATGGTGAACCAGGTGGTAGCAGCGGAAGCCCTGTGGGAGGAAACGCTGACACTGGCTAAATCTATCGCGCAGGGGCCGACGAATGCATTCGCTTCGGTTAAATCGCTGGTGTTATCCAGTTTTAGCGAATCGCTGGAATCACAGATGGTGCTGGAAGTCGAAGCGATTGCCAGAAATGCGATGAGTAAAGACGGCCAGGAAGGCATTCAGGCTTTTCTGGAGAAACGTCGACCTGAATTTAAAGGCTAAGGCAGATCGGAATGGCTCTGACTTAAGTGTCGAAAATTAAATTGTCGTCATTCGTATCAGATCGGGCAAACCAGATTGCCGAGTTTTTCGGTTAACTTCATGTTTTCGGAATAGTCGACCGGACAGTCGATTAATACCACGGTATCGTCGGCAATAGCCCGCTTTAACATCGGCAACAAGTCACCCGCTTTTTCAACCCGATAGCCTTTGGCACCGAAACTTTCGGCATATTTAACCAGGTCCGGATTATTGAAATCGATTTGAGTATCGCGACCGAAGCGTCGATCTTGATGCCATTTAATCAAACCGTACTTACTATCATTCCACACCAGAATGACGATTGCGACGCCGATCCGCAATGCCGTTTCGATTTCCTGCGAATTCATTAAAAAACCAGCATCACCGGTAACAGTCAACGCGGTACGATCAGGATAAGCCAGCTTCGCTGCAATCGCGCCGGGCAGGCCTATGCCCATTGAGGCAAAGCCGTTGGAAATAATACAGGTATTCGGGCGCTCGGCCTGATACATACGCGCCATCCACATTTTGTGCGCCCCAACATCAGAAACAACAATATCCTCAGGCTCAAGCGCTTCACGTAGATCAAGAATGATACGTTGCGGTACCACCGGAAATGAATCGTCATTTGCGTGACTGGTAAGTTCCCCAACAATCGTTTCGCGCAAAGTAATCGACTGCGACTCGGGCTTTGGCGTAGCTTGCGCTGCTATACCACCCAGCGCAGCACTGATATCACCTATCACACCGCATTCCAGAATGTAATGCTCGTCAACCTCTGCCGGGCTTAAGTCGATGTGAATGATTTTTGTAGTCTTTTCTTTATTCCACAGATGCGGATGATATTCGATCATATCGTAACCCACACAGACCACGACATCGGCGCGATCAAAACCACAGGCGACGTAGTCATGCGCCTGCAAACCGACTGTACCCAGTGACAGATCATGCGAAAAGGGAATACTGCCTTTTGCCATAAAAGTGGTGGCGACCGGAATATTGAGTTTTTCGGCAAAGGCGACCAGTTCATCGTCAGCCTTCGCGCGAACCACACCATTACCGGCCATTACCAGCGGGTATCTTGCGTTTGAAATTATTTCCGCAGCCTGTGCGATTTTGTCCTGTGGTGGAACGGGAGGCTTCGCACTTTGAACCTTTAATGGCTCCTTGCCTTCTACCTGCATTGCAGCAACATTTTCCGGGAAATCGATAAAACTACCACCGGGTTTTTCTGCCTCGGCAGCTTTAAACGCTTTACGGACGATCTCACCGACGATCTCAGGCTCACGGATTTGCACGCTGTATTTTGAAATAGGTGCGAATAAATTAACCAGGTCAAGCACCTGATGGCTTTCCTTGTGCATCCGTGTTGTCGCCCCCTGTCCTGCGATTCCAACAATCGGCGCCCTGTCCATATTCGCATCGGCGAACCCGGTTACCAGATTCGTGGCTCCTGGGCCGAGTGTAGCCAGACAAACCCCTGCCCTGCCGGTAAGACGACCATAAACGTCGGCCATGAAAGCGGCACCCTGCTCGTGTCGGGTGGTAATGAATTTAATCTTGCTGCCAATCATCGAATCCATGACATCGAGATTTTCTTCGCCGGGAATGCCGAAGATATACTCGACGCCTTCATTTTCCAGACAACGTACAAACAGATCACTTGCTTTCATTTTTTCTCCATTTCCTGTTTTAGAAAACTGATATTTTCTGACATCAATAGTTAGACTTTATTAGTCGGTTGCGCGACGTCTCTGTAGATCGGAACTGATCATGTCAGGAAGAACCTCGATGCGCGGCGACTGGAAAGCCTCGGTTTACCCTGCCAATAACAGCCTTCGTAAGACGCTTCTTCCGTACTTTATCGATTACTATTTCGGCTTTATTTGCATCCATTATAGGCCATTTCACCTGGCGGTCCAGACGTGCTATTGTCGCGCCGAATCTACACACACCTAACAGGATTAAACATGGACAACTTAATAATCTGGCTATCTGAGAATGCAGTCAACTGGGGGATAAAAATTACGATTGCAATCGTAATATTTTACATCGGTAAATTCATAGCCCGAACGATTTCAAAGCTTCTGCAAAAAGCCTTACAACGTACCGGCACCGATTCCATGCTGGTGGGTTTTCTTGGCAACATCACCTATGGCGTTTTATTGGTTGCTGTAGTCCTCGCTGCCATCGATTCCCTCGGTGTTAATGTCACTTCGTTGATGGCAATCCTGGGTGCTGCCGGTCTCGCGATTGGTTTGGCGCTTAAAGACTCGCTGTCCAATTTTGCCTCCGGCGTGATGATCATTATTTTTCGACCTTTCAACGCCGGTGATTATATTACCGCTGGGGGTAGCTCTGGCACGGTCGATGAGATAGGTTTGTTTTGCACACTAATGCATACCGGCGACAACCAGCGCATCATCGTGCCAAATTCGGCGATCATGGGTGGCACCATAGTTAATGTCAGCGCCATGTCAACAAGACGTATCGACCTGGTAATCGGTATCAGTTACGACGATAACATCGGCAAGGCACGGGACATTATCATGGGCATTATCGAAGCAGACGAACGAATATTGAAAGACCCCGAACCCGGTGTAACACTCAGCGAACTCGGCGACAGTAGCGTTAATCTTAAAGTCCGCCCCTGGGTCAACTCAGAAGACTACTGGTCGGTGCGCCCGGACTTGTTGGAGAATATAAAGTTACAGCTCGACGAAGCGGGTATCAGCATCCCTTATCCGCAGCAAGATGTGCATATGCACGAAGTGAAGTCAGCAGCCTGAAAAACCTGACCCGAGAGGCCGATATCAATTTCGGCCTCTCGGCTTTAGTCTCGATCACGCAGCAGCGCTCAGCGCTTCACCTTCAATAGTAATGCGGTGCATTAGCCGTGTCTCACCCTGATAATCGTTTAGAGCACAATGATGTGTCGCACGATTATCCCAAATCGCCATAGAACCCTTTTGCCATTTGAAACGGCAGGTAAATTCGTTCTGCCGAGCATGCTGGTAGAGAAAGTCTAACAATGGCTGCGATTCATCCTGGCTCCAGGCTTCGAATTTCACCGTGAAATCACCATTTACATAAAGTGCTGGCCGACCCGAAAGCGGATGAGAAATGATCACCGGGTGTTATATCCTGATCACGAAAAAATATAACGCCGTAATCACTATAAGCCTGTCGGATATCGGAAAACTGCGCATCGCTAATTCCGCTCGCGATATCAACACCACTAATTTCAGCACCCACTTCACGGCTTAGTGGTGTTGCCTCTATCAAGTTATATTCAGTTTTCATAGAACTTTAAACCACTTGTTTACATCGCGTTTCGCGTAATATAAATGTGCCAACCAGCGCGGCAATATTCACTACCAGCAAACTGGATAAGGCCGAAGTATAGGCATCCGCGCTATACACGCGCGCACCATCGACAATCGCACCTGCCCAGTTTAAATCGAGCAACCATCCGATTAGCGGTTGCATCACTGCTCCCGAACCGACAATACACATATTCATCAATCCCAATCCAGTGCTGCTGTACTCCAGATTATTCAGTTCCTTCACCGAGCTGAAACAGGTCGTCATTGCCGAGCCTCCAGCTCCGGTAATAAAAATCATAATCATCAACCACACAGTGCTGTCCGGTGTATAGTAAACCACCACGATAAATGAGATTAGAGAAATAACGGCACCCACGCTCATAATTGGATTGCGTCGTTGAATTCGGTCTGACAACCAGCCCACTATCGGTGAAAATATCGCCCAGCCAGCAAATAGCATCGATGTGATACCAGCGGCTTCAACGGTGGAGTATCCGTGCACCGAATTCAACCAGGGCACACCCCATAGGCTACCAAAGCCAAGCATAGTAGCCGCCATGCCAAAGCCGATCAGGGCACAAAGCCAGGTCTGTGAATTAGAACTCACTGTTTTCAGGCCATCGAGTATACCGCCACGAACCTCTCGATTTCGCTGTTCACGCGTACGATGCGGTACTAACAGGAACAACAGGATGGAGAAAAATATCGCCAGTGCACCCAGGCCACCCATGGTGCCACGCCAGCCGACTGACTCGACCACCTGACGCAGTGGCGCCTGGCCAAAAATGGCACCACTCATGCCCACAGTTTGCAGCAAGCCGGCCAGCATCGCGTACTGCGAGGGCCTAAACCAGTAACCGGCAATCGCAAGCGTTCCAACAAACCCGAATGCGACCGTGCCGCCAATCAATAGTCGCCCCAGCGATGCAGTAAACACTGAATCGCTTAGCGCAAAACCAATCGAGGCAAAAGCACACAAAGCCGCCGCAAAACTCATCAGCTTTCGCGGGCCATAACGATCAGTCATCATGCCAACCGGCAACTGAATCGAGGCATAGGCATAAAAGTAAAAAGCAGACAGTGAGCCGAGGGCCGCTCCGCCAACGGCAAAATCGCGCATCAGTTCATTGGTCATTACACTCGGTGAAACCCGCTGGATAAAAGCATAGGCGAAAAACGAAGCGCCAAGCGCAAATGCAATGATGGCTCGGCGAGGAGTCACAGGATTTTCTGACATCGGAGAGTAAACTTAAATCAATGGTGAAGAATCGGCAATCTAACAGAATTTGATTGGGATTATTATCTTAAATTTAGCCCAGACAGAAAATCCGGAAGAACTTTTTAGTGTCGTAAGTATCGAAACGATATGGACAAAGAAGACCATCGAATCCCGGTTATTTCTAATCCGGACGAACTTAATATACCCTGGCGCACGCTTCAAACTATTATCGCCGGCAGGTCTTTAATAGACAGTTTCGAATTGCATATAGACAATCTGGATGAAGCCTACCGGTTCCTCAAGGCCTATGGGCTGGAAAACAACGAGTCTGTTGAAAAGCTACGAAAAACAGCATTCGAGTATCTTGAAACCGTTTTGCTCAAGGACAGCGATTTTAACCCGCCCGAATATGCTTATCGTCTTTCCCTACCTGAGCTTATGTTGCAGGCTTCCGCCGACCCACGCACTAAAATTTCCGAATGGTCCTGCCTGATACTCAAAGTATGCCATGCGGTCGCGCACGCACAATGGACTAAAGATGACGATGCCTATAATGCCGCACTGGTAACCATTATCGCGCGTATGAAACCTTTTATTATTAACTCACAAGACGGAATCTGGATTGGCGACGACGATTGCAGCATACCAATCGTCGAATATAAAGTTAAAACCAAAAAGAGATTTTTCCGCATTGTGACCAAGCTTTTGCTCAAGGAAGGCAACCTATCTGCCGAAATATACGACCACCTCGGTGTGCGACTGGTTACCAACGACATTTCTTCTGCGATTCTGTTAATTAAATTCCTGCGAACCCGAAATATTTTTATGTACGCAAACCTGCTGCCACAGAAATCAAAAAACTCAATGGCCGAATTCCGTCAGATCGAAGCACTATTTTCAGAATACAGCGTACCTGTCCAGCATAACCAGATAGGGGAAAACGAGAGTATAACCCCGCCTGCCGAAAACCCTTTTTCCAGCAAATATTTCAAGATGATAAAAATTGTCGAACGAATTCTGGTAACGACTAGCAGCGGTCGAAAGGTATTTTTTCCCTGCGAGTTTCAGATATTAACCCGTCAGACGCTGGAGTCTCTCGCCAGGCAACAGTTAAATCATGCGTCATATGAAAAGCGCCAGATTGAAGGTGTCAGAAACCGACTATTTAAGGGAACTTCACTATTCAGGAATCTCTGAATACTAGACACCGATCGTTTTTTCCTGGGAGGTCGCTTCCTAATAGCAGACATTTAAAAACTTATCTGAATATTCCGAGTACGGCCAACTGCGGACCTTCGCCGGGCCCAATAGAATCTCACCAAGGAAACTTTGCATTGGCAGTTCTAGCTTGTATTGATCAGTCGAGAGTGATTAAAATGATGGATATAGCGTAAGTAGAAAATATTCGCACATATGAAAAATTATCTCGCCAACTGTATGGAGACAAACAAATGAACACCTACAAGGCGTTCCCAACTCAGAGAGATGGCCATCTATACATGTGCGAAGGAGGAACAGAAACGGAATTCATGTATAAACATGGTTTCGAACTTCCTCATTTCGCTACTTTCCCATTACTAGAAAATCCAAAAGCAGCATCTGTCATGCGCGATATGTATCGGAGCTATTTGGATGTCACAGCCAGCCATGGTATGTCGGCGATTATGGGGGGACTGGACTACAGGGCAAGTCCTGATTGGGGTGCCTTGCTTGGCTATTCTCCAGAGGGCCTTGCCGAAGCGAACCTCAACGCACTGGATTTTCTTAGAAACATAGCGAACGAATATGTAGGGCAATTGCCTGAGATATTAATAAATGGAATGATTGGTCCGAGAGGTGATGCTTATGAGGCTAATCGCACTATTACTGAGAATGAAGCAGAGGACTATCATTCTGTGCAACTCAATACTTTGAAAGAGGCAGAAGTTGATCTTGTACTAGCCATGACCTTTAATAATATTCCGGAATCGATTGGTGTAGCCAGAGCGGCTGCTAAGGTCGGTTTGCCTCTAGCGATTTCTTTATCACTGGATAGTAGTTCGAGGTTAAACACCGGGCCAAGCCTTGCAGAAGCCATAACGACGATTGACAGATCGACAAATGGATCACCTGACTTCTATATGGTGAATTGTGTACATCCGATTGAATATGAACCCGCTTTGGAATCAGGCGACTGGATCAAAAGAGTGAGAGGCATACGGCCGAATGCATCAAAAATGGATAAAATGAGTCTCTGCTCCCTGGGTCACCTGGAGTCCGGTGATCCGGTAGAGTTGGGGCAACAAATGGGGGATCTTGCGCGGAGATATCCTCACATGGATATATGGGGTGGCTGCTGTGGAACCTGGGAAGTTCATCTGGATGAAATTGCAAAAAATGTGCTTGCTGTTCGTGGTATTTCTCCATAATAATTTGCCTAGGGCACTAAGCTGAATCTGAAGGACGGCTTTCCCGTTAGCAGTCATTCACAATACTATCTATTAGTTCCGGATTCGGCCAACAGCAGCCATTCGGATAGTCTTTCAAGAAGGCACAATTCGGTACACAGCGGTCATTGATAAAGCATTAAAGTTATGAGAATGTACAAGAACATTTGGCGGCATGTCACAATATTCATGCCTGTCACATAATCATCTGTTATATGAAACATAATTGCCGCGGCACTATTATAATATTCTCCATCATAGTCTGTTAGCACACAGGAGGAGTTTTCGATGAGTAAAGAGAAAATTTTTGTCA
>CAXMRQ010000088.1:0-7696 GCA_964196115.1 uncultured Gammaproteobacteria bacterium | reverse complement strand
TGATGATTCAGAACACGCTGCCCGTTACGGCACGGCCTGATAACTGCTAAAAAACTTCAGACTGCGGCGACCATGGTTTGCTACTGTATCTATAGCTTCATAAATCTCTGATCAATTTCGAATGAACTGATCAGAGGTTGTTAGATCAACCTTAGGAGTCTGTCGGGCTTAGGTAATTGTAGCGAGGGAAAGTCATTTTGAGTCAGACTTTTTTATCGATTGAGGCGAAAAAATTGACCGGATCAATTTTTAACAGCTTTAGCTGGCCCGAAGGGTGTAGGGCAGGATGCCCGGAATAATAGTCATTCATATTTACCGGTTTTTTGCTCCTGCACCAAAAGTAGGCGCTTTAGGCGAAACCGGCATACCGTATTCCTATACATAAACGAAATGGATAGAAAAATCTGGCCAAAATGACTTTTCCGCAGTACGACTGCATGGATGCAGGAGGTAGAGTAGCGCAGGAGCAGTTACCGAGATTTATCCTAAGTCCGACAGGCTCCTAGCAACAGCTTGCAGGTATACCTTGCCGGGTTAATCCACCACGGCGGCAATCGCCACGCATAAGGCATCCATATTACCCTCGGTCATAGCCGCTACATTAAAACGCCCTGAATTTACCGCATACACGGCACTATCTGCGCGCATTTTCAGAACCTGGTTTTTATCCAGCCCTGAAAATGAAAACATACCGTTTTGCCTTTCAATGAAACTGAAATCGGTTGTTACGCCTTTCTGCTTCAATGTCGCTACGAATAGCTTGCGCATTTTGCTCACGCGGTTACGCATTTCGGTCAGTTCGGCTTCCCATTCGGCGCGTAACCCGGCATCGTTAAGAATATGCGCCACTAGCACACCGCCATGTTTGGGAGGATTAGAATAAATGACGCGGATAATACTTTTTACCTGACTGAATGCAACGGCTGCGATATCGCTGGTTTTGGCTACCAGAGTAAATGCGCCGGTACGTTCACCATAAATACCAAAGTTCTTTGAAAAAGAACTGGCTACCAGAATTTCATCGCAATAGCTGGCAAATAATCTCAGGCCTTCGGCATCTTCCTGGAGTCCAGTTGCGAAACCCTGATAGGCAAAATCTAATAATGGCAACAATCCCTTTTCGGCACACAGCTTCGCTAGTTGCTCCCACTGGCTCGCTTCCGGGTCAATACCGGTTGGGTTATGACAACAGCCATGGAACAACACCACATCACCACTTTTGGCTCTACTCAGATCGGCTAAAGCCGAATCAAAATCAATATCATGATTAGCTGCATCGTAATAATTGTAACGCGCGATCTGTAGACCTACGGACTCAAAAATTCCCAGATGGTTAGCCCAGGTTGGTTCACTCACCCATATTGTCACATCACCTAACTGGCGCTTGATCAGCTCGGCAGCCAGGCGAAGCGCCCCGGTTCCACCAGGCGCCTGTGCAGTTTGTGCACGCTTGTCCGCAATCAGTTGAGCATTTTCGCCAAACAATAATTTCTGCACCGCCAGTGCGTAATCAGCCGTGCCGGGAATACTCAGATAGGATTTGCTCTGTTCCATTTCGAGCAGCATCGTTTCAGCCTTTTTAACTACTTTCAAAACCGGCGTATTTCCATTCGCATCCTTGTACACGCCTATACCCAAATTAATCTTATGGGTACGAGGATCGCTATTAAATTCATCGTTTAAGCCCAGAATCGGGTCGGCCGGTGCTACTGATATTTTTTCAAACATAGTGTCTATTAAAGTAATTGATTAAGTAGGGTTTGTTTCGCCTGAAGCGCGGCTGATTTTAAGCTGTGTTAGGGGATGGAGACAATAGCAGAAGGTCAAAATTGCCTATATATTTCTGTTGTTTCTGATTCAGACCACATATTTATTTTTAAATAGGATCACCAATCGAAATTTTTGGGTTCTTTAGGCTCAATTTCAAACTCATTATTTCTTAAGTCCTCTATTTTCGAAACTGTTACTCCGCCGAAGAGCAATCACCAGCGCTGTTTCAAACCGAATGACTCGATCGATTTCTGCCATATATACGATCAAAACTGTTTTGATCCAGATTATGATTCCGAACCCCAGGAACTCTTCGAACTTTTGGTGCCCAGGATGGTTGCCAACCATAAGCGGAAGCTAGAACAAAATTCCATTAATTAAAAGCATAACTCAAGCCGACATCAAGTACCGGTTCCAGATAATAATCTTCAAATTTATCCAGGGCATCCTGTTCCAGTAGGGACACCAGGCCAGGTTGCTGATCTACCAATTCACTCAGTTCGCCGTCAAAATCGAGTGAGACACTGGATAGTTTTAACAGCTTCAAACCCGCATTTGCGTTGATTCGCAATTGCGTATCCCGACTCTCGTAATGGTAGGCAACATTTCCAAAAGGTATAAGATCGGCAAAATCGATTTTGGCGTGAACACCAAGCCAGCGATTAAAATCCACTTCATATTCTTCAAAATGCGAAACCGAAGGCATTGTCTCAAGCTCAATTTCAAGTCCTCCCAGCCACAAACCGAGACCAGCGAATACGTGAGCAGATAACTGAAACTTTTGAATCAACCCAATTGATTCAGCCCTGCTACTGACAGAATAATTATAGCTACTATTATTACTCAATCTTTGCGACCGCGCCTGATCAAAAACCACTTCAAAGTTTTCGTATAAGTCGAAATGCGTCGATTTCGCTGATACCGGATTAACCAATAATGAAGCTGCGATAAGTAATAGCAGATGCTTCACATTTCACCTCTCTATCTTGTAAGATATTGGTTTTGTTAAGTATTTAGACTGTAATCGAGTGGCAAAATTCGCTACAAACGAACGGAATTTGTGGGGGATTTAGGAGTCTAAACAGATGGTACTACTGGTTTTGGCCTGTTTCGCTGATTTTAATCGATATTTACTCTTTACCTGGTTTCTTAAGTCTTTTATTTACGGATTTGATAGTCTGCCCCAGCGCAATCTCCAGCACTGTTTCAAGCCGAATGGCCCGCTCGATTAATCCTTCTATTCGAATCTGCTGGTTCTTGACCGCTGCGACCAGTGCCTCAACTTTGGTATCCATGCGAATAACGCGGGTAATGCCGTCCCACATCTTTTCGGTAATTCCCATCAGGCCGTCCGAGTTTTAACCTTCGATTCCAACCGCGCAATTCGTTTGTTGGATTCAGCGACAAATCCCAAAGCCTCGTCAATTGGGTTTTCGGCACTAGTACTCGCACGGTTCATTTCATCAATCATCGCTTCGAGCGCCCTGTCGATATTATCGGGTTGATAATCCTCGGCTGCTCTACGCATATATTCAGCGGTTGTAATGCCGATATTTTTGGCATTCGAAACAATTCGTTTCTTCTCTTCGAGCGTCTTTAAAACTGGCACACGTTCTGTTGTCGTTGCCTTCATTTTCTCCAAAATAATTATGTGCTGAACATGTGCCTAATTTTAGGTGAATTGTTTTTGATATGTAATTGAACACCGTTTTAGGTTTCGGAAAATAATATTGCTAATCCTCATCCGCGGGAAACCGCTTTTCTGTTGAGTTCGCGCTGAACAAAATGTCGCGGGGTATTGAGTACCAATACTCTTCCTTCTTTGGCATTGTTTCTCTCCTTTAGATTAAAATATTATTTAATCAATATTTTAATTTTATTCCAGGCGATCTTCAATTCACTGGTGAATTTTGACTTTATTCCTGCTAACTCTCAGGTAGACTTACGCTTCATTTTTCTTCGAAGTAAAGCGATGCAGTCGGTCAACGGAAAGCTCAGTTATTTTGCCAATCCAGCAGTGGATCATGCTGGGGAATATCCTGAACATTTGAAACAAATCGGCAGTCTGGAAAAGTCACGGGCAGCCATCGAGGTTATTTCGCAGTGGCCCGCCTATTCAGTCACCCCGCTTTATTCACTGAAAAACCTGGCCGAGGATATTGGCGTCGGCCAGATATGCTACAAGGATGAATCACAGCGATTTCATCTAAAAAGCTTCAAGGCACTGGGTGGCGCCTATGCCGTGGCCAGACAATTGCAAATTCGTGTTACTGAAGCCACAGGATCACAACCGAGCGTGCAGGATTTACTCGATAAAAAATTCGATGATATTATCAGCAAGATAGTGATCAGTTGTGCGACCGATGGCAATCATGGTCGTTCGGTTTCCTGGGGATGCCAGATGTTTGGCTGCCAGTGCGTGATATATATTCACCGTGATGTATCTCAGGGTCGACAGCAGGCGATGGAGTCTTTCGGTGCTGATGTAATTCGCATCACTGGAAACTATGATGAATCGGTTAAACAGGCCGATGCAGATGCAAAGCTGCATAGGCGAATTATCGTATCCGATACCAGCTACGAGGGTTATATGGAAATCCCGAAAGACGTGGCACTCGGTTATACGGTTTTATTGTCGGAATCTGTCGAACAAATGGGAGATGAAATCCCGACCCATGTATTTATTCAGGGTGGTGTCGGCGGTCTTGCTTCGGCGGTTTGCGCGTACTTCTGGGAGCTCTGGGGCGAGCAACGTCCGCGTTTTATTGTTGTTGAACCTGAAAACGCTAATTGTTTGCAGGAGAGTGCCCGTGCTGGCTCTCCTGTGATAGTTGAGGGTGATCTCGATACTTTAATGGCTGGTCTGGCCTGTGGTGAGGTCTCCGCGCTGGCCTGGGAAGTCTTGAGCATTGGCGCGAACGATTTTATTACGGTTAATGAAGAATCGGTGCCCGCGACGATGAAGTTACTCGCACATGGGTTTGACGACGACCCTGCCATCGAAGCCGGTGAATCGGCTGTGGCCGGCCTGGCCGCGTTGATTACGGCATGTAATAGTCCTGAATTTTCGCAAAGCCTGGAATTAAATAAATCGAGCCGTGTTTTTATTCTGGGCACCGAAGGCGCTACTGACCCAGAAGTGTATGCGCAATTGCTAGCTTCCAACGGGTAGAACCTTTCTCAAATGACGATGACCATTCCACAACGCGGCTTTGCACAGTCGGAATTCGAAGCTCGCACACAACGCGCGCAACGTATGATGCGCGACCTGGAAATTGATGCGATGCTGCTGACCACCGAGCCCAATGTACGTTATTTTACCGGGTTCTTTACCCAGTTCTGGCTCAGCCCTACCCGCCCCTGGTTTTTGCTGGTTCCCCTCGAAGGAAAGCCAATAGCAATTATTCCTACTATAGGTGTCGTCGGAATGCTCAATACCTGGATTGATGATGTACGTTCCTGGTCATCGCCACAGCCGGGTGATGACGGCATTTCTCTACTCACTGGCACGATTCAGGAATTACCTAATCGTTTTGGTCGACTCGGGGTTTCACTGGGTGCGGAAAGCTATTTGAGAATGCCGGCAGAGGATTTTGAAATCCTCAGGGGTAATCTCGCGACAACGGAATTTGTCGATTGTAGTCGGTTATTACTAGAACTCTGTAGCATCAAGTCCGCTGCCGAAGTGGAAAAAATCAAATACGTTTGCGAATTAACATCGGATAGCTTTAACGCGCTACCCGAATTTGCCAGGGCTGGTGACAGCGAACGCGAGATTGTTCAGGCGATGCGTATGGATTTACTCAACCGCGGCGCCGATAATACACCGTTTATAGTGTCGGCTTCAGGGCCGGACGGCTATTACAATATCATCATGGGGCCGACCGACCGAATACTGAAAAATGGCGACCTGCTGATTATCGATACCGGTACCACTTTCGACGGCTACTACTGCGACTTTGACCGCAACTTTGCCTTCGGTGATGCCTCTGATAACGCCAAACGGGCTTATGAGACGGTGTTTAAGTCTACTGATGCCGGTTTTGCAGTCGCCAAAGCCGGTGCCACTACCAGCGATATCTGGCGTGCGATGTGGGCGGTTCTTGAAGCCAGTGGTGCAGAAGGAAACGACATTGGGCGTATGGGCCACGGTCTTGGCGTTCAGCTGACCGAATGGCCGTCGAATACCGCTACCGACAATACCGAATTGAAGGCCGGCATGATTATGACGCTTGAACCCGGCATGACATACGATAATGGCAAACAAATGGTGCATGAAGAAAATATTTTAATCACCGACACAGGCGCTATCCTACTGTCGAAACGTGCTGCCGCAGAGCTGCCCATTATAAATTATTAATTGCTAATTATTAATGTTAATTGAAAGAGCTATGAGATCGCTATGACTCAATCTGAAATCATTCAGCACGACATCACCCTCGACGCCGTGGCCCCAGGTGGCCGTATCGGATTAATAGCGCTCGCGACCGATTTTAATTCTGAACAGGACATGCGTCGCATGTACCCGGATGACGTCGAAGTATTTACCAATCGAGTACTAAACGCCAATCCGGTAACCATGCTGAATTTGCGCAACATGGCAGGTGATATTAGTCGTGCAGCCGGCGGTATTTTACCCGGATTTCAACTTGACGCGATGATTTATGGTTGTACCTCCGGCACTGTCGCCAACGGCGAAAAAGAAATCGAACAACTAGTGCACAAAAGCCGTCCGGGAGTTCCGGTGACCAATCCGGTCAGTGCCGCAATTGCCGCGTTCGAGCATTTCGGGGCACGCAGGATTTCAATTTTGACACCCTATATTGAAGAGGTAAATATTGAAATGGCTGCCTACTTTGAAAACCACGGCATCGAAGTCATTAATATTGCCGGTCTGGGTTACGAAAGCGATATCGATATGACTGGCATTCCACCACAGGAAATTGCCGATGCTGCGATTAAGGTTTGTGATGCCAGCGCAGATTTATTATTTGTTTCCTGCACTGTAATTCGCGCGTCCCTGGTGATCGAGCAGATTGAACAAGCGATTGGAAAACCGGTAGTCACCAGTAACCAGGCCCTGGTTTGGCACAGCCTAAAACTGGTCGACTACTCGAAGCGCATCAATGGTTATGGTTCTTTATTCGGTGCCTGTTGAATGATCAGGCTCGATTCAGCGCTGCAAGACCAGATGATCGAGTGGCGACATGAATTGCATCGCTATCCCGAATTTGGTTTTGAAGAAAATCTCACCTCTGATTTTATTGCCGATAAATTGGCGAGCTTTGGCATCGAAGTGGTTAGTAATATAGGCAAAACAGGATTAATTGGTATTTTGCAAAGAGGTAATGCAGAGCACAGCATCGGTTTACGTGCTGACATGGACGCATTACAAATTCAGGAACAAAATTCATTTGATTACCGTTCGCGTCACGACGGTTTTATGCATGCCTGTGGCCACGATGGCCATTCGACGATGTTGCTAGGCGCGGCTAGACATCTGGCAAGTGAAGGGGGTTTTAGTGGTACGGTTTATTTTATATTTCAGCCTGCAGAAGAACATGGCAAAGGCGCGTTATCAATGATCGAAGATGGGTTATTCGAACGCTATAAAATCGATTCGATCTACGGTTTGCATAATTTACCGGGACTGGCCGAAGGCCATTTTGCTATTCGTTCGGGTTCAATCATGGCGAGCGAAAGTAGTTTCGAGATTAACATCCGCGGCAAGGGCGGCCATGCAGCGATGCCGAATATGGGCGTTGATACGATGTTAGTGGGATCGCAAATCGTTGTCGCACTGCAAACCATTGTTTCCAGAAACCTCAGTGCCCTACACGAACCCGCTGTAGTATCGGTCACCGAATTTATTACCGATGGAACGGTTAACGTAATTCCATCGAATGTAACCATCAAGGGTGATTGT
>CAXMRQ010000087.1:0-9922 GCA_964196115.1 uncultured Gammaproteobacteria bacterium | reverse complement strand
CTTGCAGCACAAGGTGCTTCAATTACATCGGCACAATACCTGGGTGTCATCGAAACCCTGGACAAATTTCGCGGCCAGGTTGGAACGGCATTTACCGATATCGATATTATCATGACCCCGACAGTGGCAGCCTTGCCCTGGCAGGCTAACATTCCTTTCCCGGATATAATCGACGGCCAGAAAGTTGGGCGCAGGGGGCACGCGATATATACAGGCTGGGTTAATGTCTGTGGCCACCCGGCGATTAACTTGCCTGCGGCACATTCAAAAAGTGGTTTGCCAATCGGTTTCCAGCTAATTGGTGATTTTGGTGCAGATCAAATGTTGTTTGAAATTGCCGCACAATTTGAGCAGGTGAGTCCGTGGTTTAATCGCTGGTGCGAATTTGCCGAGAAAGCATAATCCGAGAAATCGCCCGGGGTTAAATCAGAAATGATACTTCGACTGTGCCAATTGCAGGAAAATCCACCACTACCCCGGCGCCTGGTTCGACAAATAGTATTCCAGTGTAAGTGCCAGTGGTAATGATATCGCCGGCTCTGAACGGCCTGCCGCGGTTGGCACAATGATTGGCTGCCCAGGCCATCAGGCAAATCAGGTCTCCGGCACGGTTGCCAGCGATGCCTGAATATTCAAGTGCCCCGTTAACACTAACACTGGCTTCTAGCCGGGAGAAATCCAGGTTTTTCCAGTTAGAAACTCCTTCCCCAACCACTAGCCCGCCGTTTGACTGGTTATCGGCGAGCAGCAAATTCTTATTTTGTGAAAAGCCGTCCTGCATGCGTGTATCCACAATTTCAATCGCAGGAAGCATATCGCTAATGGACTCGAGAAGGTCCTCGGGAGAATAAGGCTTGTCACGTGGCGGTAAATCGCGCCCGATTCGAAACGCAATTTCTCCTTCTATACCTATAACAAATAACTCCGAGGCAGGTATTTTTGAGCCGCTAGTGTAGACAAGGTCTGAGAAAATTGGCGCGGCAATAGGGACAGACTCAGGATCTGGCGCCGAGGTTTTCCATGCGGATATTTCTGCGCCTAATCGTTCAGTGACGATTTCCTGGATCGCGTAAGCATCCTCAACAGTGTCTGGCGGTGCTGAGTGACGCGCATCCCACTGAATGTGCTGTCGACGCGCCTCGATGAGCCGGTCTGCAATATCGGTAGCTGGAGGGTTAGGCATGCGGACTAATAACCCAGATAGTGCGGTAACCCCGTAACCAGTTGAGGAAATACGGCACACAATATCAAAACGATATATTGCAGTATGACGAAAGGCCATACGCTATGGATCATTTCGCTCATAGTAATTTTTGAAATCCCACACATGACGAATAATAAAACACCGACCGGAGGCGTCATCATTCCGACGACCAGATTCAGTACAAACAGAAAACCGAAATACAGTGGATCAATGCCGTATGACAATGCAATCGGGGCAAACAGGGGAACCAGCATGATGTAGGCTGCGTTCGACTCTATAAACATGCCGACGATAATAAGAAGCACCATCACCATAATGATGAATACCTGTGGATCGGCGGTAAATTCCTGGATGAAGCTAGTCAGACGCATTGGCACCAGGTCAATTGTGAATACAAAAGTGACAGTTGCGGCAAAGGCGATCAGCGCCCCAACCATGGCTGCTGTGACAGCTGCTCGGAATAACGCACCCGGCAAATCTGCAAGCGTTAGTTTACGCGTAATAAAGAAGCCGATGATAAGCGAATATACAACGGCAATGGAGGCGCCTTCCGTAGCGGTAAATATGCCACCGACGATACCACCGACAACAATTACCGGCATCATAATGATGACGATGGCACGGCGAGTCTGGGTAATGACATGGCGAATATTGAAACCGTCACCCGTGAGGGGGTAATTTCGTTTACGTGAAATGAAACTGGCCAGGGTCATGAAGCCAATGGTCAGAATAAGTCCCGGCACGACTCCAGCCATAAATAAACCACCCACCGATACGCTGGACCCCGCCATCAAGGCATACACAATCATTGCGTTACTCGGTGGAATAATAGCGCCAAGATTCGAAGCCGAGGCAATCACCGCACTACTGTAGCCGGTATCGTATTGTTTGCGCATAGAGGGCACTAAAGTGCTACCCAGGGCGCTGGCACTGGCCACTGCGGCGCCACTAACGGCGGCGAGGATCATGCCTGAAATAATTGCGACATGCGCCAGTCCGCCATGAACCCGGCCGATGATACTGTTGGCGAAATCGATAAGGCGCTGCATGATTCCAGCGGAAACCATTAATTCGCCAGCCAGCATAAACAGGGGAATTGCCATCAAAGGGAAATTATCGATCGCATGCATCATGCGTTGTGGCATCACTGAAAAATCCATTTCAGCGACAAAAAGACCGCCCAGAGAGGCAAAGCCCAGTGCGAAAGCTAAAGGCATGGCCAGCAGGGCAAAAATCAGAAATACGACTATTACGACTATAGTCATTGTTCAACTTCCTGCCATATCCCGGGGCCACCCCAGGTGAGAACTAGAAGATGTAAAAAAGCATGCCCAGTGGCGATTAAAACGGCGATATAATAAACCGCAGCCGTGATTTCCATGGTCGGCATAAGCTCCTGCCATTTATCTCCAATAACCGAGATAGTCACGACAAATACCAGCCCCATCAGAATCGCGCCAGCCAGGCTCATTAGTCGGGAGAGTTGCATTCTGATATTTTCATCGAGGCGGCGAACGATTACGTCAATACCAATGTGGACACCCGATCTAATACCATGTGGAATGGCGAGGAACATGGCCCAAACAAAAAATAAACGCGATAGTTCATCCGCGGAGTCAATCGACGATGACAGGATATATCGAAAGAACACCTGTGCGGAGACAAGCGCAGCCATCAGGGCCATGCAAATTACGACCGCCCAGAAGGACAGGCGATCGATACCGCGCACTAAATTTATTAGCAGGGTAAAAATGGAACCGGCGACAGGCACCGGTTCCTGTTCGTTATCGGGCACTATTTTATCTCGGCCAATACTGCGTCAATAATGTCTGAGCCAATTTTCTTTTTTAATTCACCGACTACCCCAGCTGTGGCTGATTTAAGCTGTGCACGAACGTCGTCGGAGATAGGGTCGAACTGCATCCCCGAAGCAATCAATGCGTCTCTTGAAGTCGTATCTTCTTCAGCCGCTTTTGAGCGCTGCCATGCTACAGCTTTGTTCATCGCTTCACGCACAGCTGATTGATATTCAGGACTCAGTTTGTCGAATTTCTTTTTGCTGGCTGCGACTACGATGAAGTCGAAGAAATGACCAGAGTCAGAGAGATATTTTTGAACTTCGTTAAAGCGTTTTGTAGCAATAATGCTGTATGGGTTTTCCTGCCCATCAAGAACACCTTGCTGCATAGCCGAATAGACTTCCTTAATACCCATGGGCGCCGGATTTGCACCGATAGCGCGAAATGAAGCAAGGTGAGTTTCGTTCGGTTGCATGCGGATTTTCAGCCCCTTGAAGTCTTCTATGCTTTTCAGCGGTCGTTTGTTGTTGGTGACGTTTCGCGAGCCAAGTTCCATGTAACCAAGCGTGGTGAAGCCTTTTTCCGCAAGTTTCTGGTTTAATAAATCACCAACCTTGCTATCGATGACCTTGAAGGCCTGTTCGCGGTTGGCAAATGCAAAAGGTAAACTGACAGCCTCCAGTTCGGGCACGGTGCGTGAAAGGTAGGAAATTCCAATCCAGGTTCCCATGATCGCTCCTGAACGAACCTGATCGACATTTTCCTTGGCACCGCCTAACTGCATCGCCGGGAAAATATCCGCGGTCAATTTGCCGCCTGTCAGATTAGAAAGTTCCTCCTTGAAAATTTCCATAGCTTTACTGCTTGAATGTTCAACGGCAAAATTTCCCGCGATTCGGATTTTTTCGGCCTGTACATTGCTGGCCGCTGTTAATGCCATTGTGGCAAATAATGCGACGCCTAGCTTACGATATTTTTTCATTTCAATTACTCCTGGTTATCTAACGTATTTATTTATCTGAAAAAGATTTATTGCTCATTTTGGTAAAAACGATATTAACTCCTGGTCAGGTTTGTACGCCTGATCTTTTCGGACGTGCAGGTTCCGGGCTTTCGCATTTTAGAAAATTCCCGCGTCCCACATCCCCGCAAAAGTTGCCGTCCTGGGCAACAACTTCACCCCGCGACAAAACTATTTCCGGCCAGCCACGCACGCGCATACCCTCGTAAGGGGTGTAGTCGACGTTGTGGTGGAGGATACTATTAGTGATCTTAACTTCTTTATCCGGATCCCAGATTGCAATATCGGCATCTGAACCAACGGCAATGGTTCCCTTTCTTGGGTACAGGCCATAAATTCGGGCAGCATTGGTTGATGACAATTCAACAAACCGTCGTAGATCAATGCGTCCTTTGCCGACACCCTCTGAAAACAGCAAAGGCAGACGAGTTTCGACGCCTGGAACACCGTTTGGTATATACTTGAATGGCGTATCTTCGCCATGCATTTTCTTACCTTTGTCGTCTTCGAAGCGGAAAGGGGCATGGTCCGACGAGAATACCTGAAAGGTTCCGTTTTCAATTCCACGCCAGACATCTTGCTGGCTCGATTTGTCACGCGGAGGCGGGCTGCAAATACATTTAGCCCCCTCGAAGCCATCCTTCTCAAGATCTTCAGCGGTCAGAAATAAATACTGTGGACAGGTTTCGGCATAAACGCGGAACCCGCGATTTTGCGCCCATCTGATTTGCTCAATGGCTTCGGGGCCGGAGACATGAACGATAAGCACGGGCACATCAACCAGCTCGGCCAGCGAAATAGCCCTGTGGGTCGCCTCGCGCTCAACAACGGCTGGGCGAGATGCGGCGTGAAAATGCGGCGCTGTATCGCCTGCCTGTTCAAGTTTTTCTGTTAACCAGGCAATGCAATCAGCATTTTCGGCGTGGATCATCGCCATTGCCCCATCACGTCTGGCAACCGAAAGAATATCCAGTATCTGATGATCGTTCAGCTTCAGAGCATCGTAGGTCATATAAATCTTGAAGGAGGTATATCCATCTTTGATAAAAGCGGGAAGTTCGTGCTGAAGAACATGCTCGGTTGTATCAGTAACGATTAGGTGAAATGTGTAATCGATGACGGCTTTACCTTCGGCGCGCGCATGATAATCATCAACCGCGTGCTGTATCGAGTTGCCTTTTTGCTGGCAGGCAAAAGGGATTACGGTGGTAGTGCCACCGCATGCAGCCGATATGGTTCCGGTTCTAAAATCATCCGCCATAACAGATCCATCGCCAGTCGGTTGATCCAGATGGAGGTGACTGTCGATACCACCGGGCATGACGATTTTGCCTGTAGCATCTATGATCTTATCGCCATCCAGATTTTCGGCCAGAGCCACGATTCTCCCTCCTGAAATTCCTATGTCACAGGAGATGACATCGGCAGCCGTAGCAACCGTTCCATTTTTAATCACCAAATCAAGATTTTGCATTACGAGGCCCTCAATTTGTTTATTAATCGACTTCGGCAAACAGTCGACCCCAGCCCTTAATTCGTTTCGGATCCGCCCCGGCCTGCTTCATGGCTTTCCAGACAGAGGTAGAGACCGTATCGTAGATTGGGATTCCGATTTCCTGTTCTAACGCGTTCACTATTCTAGCACCGTGTAAATTAGTGCAAAAAATCGTAATGGCTTCGGGCTTGCCCTTCGCCACTTCGCGCACCATGTTGGCAATGACTTCATCGGTGACTTCTGAAAACGAATAATTGCCACGATCCCGCAGGTGCCTTTCCGAAACACACTCAAAGCCTTCTGACGCATAGTTATCAATTATTTTTTCCTGAATTTCATCCAGATAAGGCGTTACCAGACCAAATCGTTTAACGCTGGTTTGTTCAAAAATTTCATTTAATGCCAGCACAGAAGTCGAAGCCGGAATGCCTGTTTTAGAGGTTATTTCCGCACATAACCTTCGATCTGCGTCAAAGCCTAGCCAGCCAGACGAAGTGCCATTCCATGAAATGGCGTGAACCCGGGCATCGGCCAACAGTATTGAAGCATCCATAATTGGCTGATTTTCAAACTGTCCCAAAGCCATATTGTTCATAGAAATTTCTGTTACAGAAAACCTTCCGAAATGGGCGGTAACGTCTGCAAGATCATGCAAGATGGCACTTGTCATCGGCTCCAGAGCCGTGTTTGATGAGGGCGTCAGCATGCCCAGGTGAATCCGCTTGGTCATTTACTCTACTCCTGATTTATAACTTGATCCGACCGCAGCACATTATTGTTAAACTGCTTTCGGAGAATTCTGAATTTCATTATCTATAATTTTAAATAAAATACAATGAATTTTTAATTATTAATTCAATTATTATTTAACTAATTGATTTATAACATTATATGCGTATGATATACTAGATTTTATCAACTAATATTCAATTAATTTATTATTAAGAGTTGGAATTTAGTAAAAGACTTGCTATATATAGCGTATCAAATTGGAGAGACATCAGTGCTAATGCCTTACCGATTAAATAAATAAGCTCCAGATTTGGATAATCTTATTATTATGGGTGTCAGCGAATTACCGAGACCAGTCGCAACTGGGTAAAACCTGAGAGTATTAGTACTCAAAAAAGACCAGTGCATTGTCTCAATAAAATGGCACAATGACTTCAAATTAACCTAAAGACTGAAGAACATGCCCGATATTGACAGCCCATATAACACCGCAAGCTCTGTAAAAAAACGCATACAGCGTCAATCCCTGCACCTGGAGGTCGCGGATAATTTACGCGATATGATCGTAGAGGGCGCACTCCCGCCTGGTCATCGCATTTCAGAAGGTGATTTGTGCGATCAATTCGGGATATCACGTACCCCGATGCGAGAAGCACTCAAGGTTCTGGCTTCTGAAGGACTGGTTGAAATTAAACCCAATCGAGGTACCCGTGTATCGGAAATCACGCTCGAAGACATAGACGAATTATTTGAAGCAGTGAGCGGTATTGAACGCTTATGCGGCGAACTGGCAACCGGGAGAATGACAGAAAGCGATTTGAAGCACCTCAAAAACCTCCACGAGCGTATGACAAATCATTTTAAAAATGGTCAACGCCACGATTATTTTCGTTTAAATCAGGAAACCCATAATCTAATCGTGCAACTGTCTGGTAATTCCGTGCTGAGGGAAGTCCACGCAAATATAATGATTAAGGTTCGGCGCGCCCGATACCTGGCGATACTGTCTGTTGAACGTTGGGAAGAATCGGTGCAGGAGCACGCGGGAATATTAGAGGCTATGGAAGCCCGGGATGCCGACCTGGCTGGAAAACGGATCAGGGACCACGTGTTTAAAACTGGCGAAATTGTTAAACAAACTTTCAGTGCAGAAAATAGTACCTCCGGTAAACCTCCGCTCTATGCAAAAAGTAGTTGATATAAAGCAGTCGGGATTTCATACCAGGGAGACTGACGGTGGCACACTGGATTCGTTTTGAAGATAAAAGCCAAACCAGATTTGGCGCATTAGACAAGGATCAAATTACCGTTTACGAAGGTGACATGTTTGATCAACCCCAGTCGACCGATATTACTCTGCTATTATCAGAAGTAACCCCGCTGACCCCGACAGTGCCGAGCAAATTTATCGGCCTGTGGAACAACCTGTCGGCCCAGTCGAGGGAATTGGGATTTCCAACTCCTGCTAACCCCTGGTATTTCATAAAAACACCGAATACCTATCTTGCGCCCGGAGGACTGATACGACGACCGTCTTTTTATGATGGAAATATCATATTCGAAGCAGAGCTTGGCATAATAATTGGGAAGCGGTGCTTCGGCATCACGGAGGATCAGGCCGACGATTATATTTTTGGTTATACCTGCGTAAACGATGTGACGGCGATTAAGCTAATTAAAGAAGACGGGTTCTTTGAACAATGGAGCAGAGCGAAATGTTTTGACACTTTCGCACCTTTCGGGCCGGTGGTCGCCACTGAAATTAACCCCGACGGCCTGGTTATAAAAGGAAAACTAAATGGACAGGAATATCAGAACTATCCTGTCAGCGATATGATTTTCTCACCGCGCCGACTGGTCAGCCTGATATCTCGGGATATGACTTTGATGCCGGGTGATTTAATTTCATGTGGTACTTCGTTGGGCGCCAAAACGATGCGTGAAGCAAGCAATGTGGTCGAAATATCCATCGATGGAATTGGGGTACTGAGAAACAGGTTCGAATAGCTCTTTATCGACAATCTGTTTTATTTCCAAACCTGTAGGGCCGAATTTATTCGGCCATTAATTCCTGGGTTACAAGCGGTCGAATAAATTCGACCCTACCCCAACAACCCTGCCTGCTTCTCAAACTTCTTCACCAGGATGCCTTCATCGCCACAACAGCTGGCGGCACATTTATTCAATTCCCCAGCATCCATATCTAACCACGCCGATACCGGCATATTTTCGGTCGCACAGTCACAACTGATATCGGTATGACCATAGACATGTTTTAGCCCTATTTCGCGCCCGGTGGCGGCAGCTTGATCGATAATGGCATTGGGTGTCGCGGGCAGGTGCGACAATTGATAAGCAGGAAAAAACTTCGTCACGTGCCAGGGACTGTCTTCGCCTAAATTATCCCGTATCCACTCGGCAATTTCCCTGAGTTCCTGCGGGTCATCATTCTTGCCCGGGATAACATTGGTGCGGGTCTCGACGTGGATGCCCAGATCATGCGCCTTCTTAATCGATCCTAGCACCTGTTCCACGCTGCTAACCGGACAAATGTCCTTGTAGAATTCCGTCGACATGCTCTTCACGTCCGAGCACAACACATCGATATGCGGCGCCATCAAGTCCAGCGCCTCATCGGTGACAAAACTATTCGAAACATACACTGTGAACAGACCCGCCTCACGCGCCAGCTTCGACACGTCGAGCACATATTCAAGCCATACAGCGGGCTCTGAATAGGTGAACGCAATACCACCGACTTCGTGCTTGAGCGCAGTTTCAACAACCTGCTGAGGTGTCACCCATGCATCGGTCGATTGCCCTTTGGCGAGTTTGTCGAGTGCCTCGACACCCCATGAAATTTCCAGGTTATGGCACCCCTTGCAACGAAAGTTACAGCCGTAACTACCAATCGACATCACCTTGCTATCGGGCTGAAAGTGGTACACCGGTTTGTTGCGAATAGACTCGACCTCAATCGCCGAAATAATCCCGTACGAAAGGTTGTACAAAGTGCCGTTACGGTTCACATGTGCCTGGCAAAAGCCACGCTGACCGTGGCGCAAACGACAACGCCAGAGGCAGAGATTGCAGACCACATCGCCATTTTCCTTCGGCTGCTGTAGCAGCGATTCGACCAGTTGGTAATTCTTGGTCATAGGGATTTGTTACCTGAATTCACGAATACAACACAGTGTAATCTAAGGTTCAGCCAATTCAATCACAAGGACGCAAGGGGTAAAGCAGTAAAAATTAAAGCAAACCCCCTTTTCAGACTTGACTAAGCAGGCGCTCGTCTATTTAATACGCGCTTCCGCGCCTAATGCCCAGGTAGCTCAGTCGGTAGAGCAGGGGACTGAAAATCCCCGTGTCGGTGGTTCGATTCCGCCCCTGGGCACCATTTAAATCAATGAGTTATATTATTTAATTTTGCCATGCTTTTCTATTTAGTCCATAAATAGTCCAGTAAGACGCATCATGTTACAACTTAATCAATCTAATTATTGATCATTGATGAAGTTCTGAAGTTATTACTATGGACGCAAAGCGGACGCTCAGAATCCGTTAACTAGAGTCGGCTAACGACCCTGAACCGACATTCAGTCAAATCACTGTAAAGGTCAAGAATCGGCACTAACCGGACATCTAGCGTCAAAATGTTAATGCTGTAA
>CAXMRQ010000086.1:0-22136 GCA_964196115.1 uncultured Gammaproteobacteria bacterium | reverse complement strand
ATATTGGCGCATAGTGCATTTCAAATAATTCGTAGTTACCTACATGGATGTAGGGTATGCAGATAATGCAGGAGCAATTACCTGTCACCTTATTGGTGATGAGAAGTTATTTGGTTTTGCTAGGTGCGTCAAGAGCTCGCTTAAAAGCGCCTACTTTTGGTGCGTGGACTTTCGTGATCCAACTGCGTTTTCTAGGTTCAGGCTAACTGGAGGGGGTTTCGGGTATTGGTTGTTGCACCAATTCTGAGTCAAGCTTGCTTGTGGGTGTTACCAACGCAAGTCCGACCATCATCACCAGTACCGAGAGCCAGACCCAGACGGTATGCGTTTCGGCAAATATTACGATACCCCAGAATACACCCGATATCGTGACAATATAGGCGCATTGGCTGGCAAATACCGGCCCGGCGGTTTTAATTGTGTAGAAAAACATCAAATAAGCGGCGGTACTGAAAACTGCTATTGCGGTAATGGCGAGCCCCGCAGAAGTTAAAATCCACGATGCCGGTACACCGACATCCATCCATGCGGTAGCGGGAACCAGCACTATAGTCGCGACTATATTGGAACCACAGAGTAATTCACGGATATCCATTTCATCGCTGATACCTTCGGCGATATATACATTCTCAATTGAATAAAATACCGCGCAACCGACCACGGCTAAAATCCAGTAGTTGGCATTAACACTGCTCAGGCCCTGATCGGGTAGCACTAGCAATAATATTGCGATCATACCAAGTACTATGCCCAGCGCTCGTTTCAAAATCAGTTTTTCGAAACGCATCACCCACATAATTGCATAGGTGAACAGCGGGACAGTCGATACTGTTATCGAGAGGATTCCGGCGTTCAGATGGGGTGCTGCAAAATAATAAAGCAGGTCAGGAAGCACCAGACCGATTGCAGCGATTAAAATATAGACCGGCAGGTTGCGTAATCTAAAAACCGGAACCTTTGAAACCAGACAAATAATGGCGAATAAAATTGCGGCAAGCATCACATGCCATGAGGTTAGCGCCATCGGATGCGTGCCATCGGCTGTGGCGACCAGGGCTAGTGAAAATGTGCTACCCCAGACCACACCAGCGGTAAGAATTAAAAAATAAGGGGCTAGCGGGCTTTTTCGCATGAGGTTTACAGGGAAAGAGACTTGCGGAGCATATATCGCCGAAGTGTATAAGACAATCACATCGATGGCATTAACCCGATAATAATATATATCGCATTCAGGGCTTCAAGAAAGCGTCAGATCAAGGCGCGGCTTGCAGCCAATGGTTGCTCCATTGGTAAAAGCCGCTACGCCGAGGTGGCGCTATCTTGAAGCCCCTAACAGTTTGAAAATTAACAAGAAAGGCCATCGTGTGCCTGCCCACGGACGGCGTTATCAGAACTGGCTGTAGAATGACTACAGCGGCGTTCTGATGCCTTGCCGTGAACAGGCACACGATGGCTGAATGCGATATATATTATTGTCGGGTTAATCGCTAAGCAATTAGCTGATGCCACTAATATAATTTTTGTTCTGCCTGTAATTCTGCTGTTGGAGTATGGTAAGGTTGACCGAGTAAGTGATGCCAGTCTGCGGAAAGCGGCTGTAGTCATCAGTTACTATAATTATAACCTGAGGTGGAAAATGAAAATAAATAATCGACGAGATTTTTTGAAATTGAGTGCTGCAGGTCTTGCGATGGGATTACCGACTCTGAGTTTTGCTGCCGGGTTTCCATCACGAAATATGGAAGTGTATATCCCCACCCGAGCCGGTGGCGGCGCGGATCGTAATTTTCGCAGCTTCGCCAGCGTATGGAAGAATCACCTCGGAGGTGAGTTCGAGCCGGCATTTTATCCCGGAGCCGCCGGGCGAGTCGGCTACGAAACCTATATGGGTAAAGCCAGTGATGATTGCCACGATCTCATTTTTGGCAATATGGGTCCCGAAGTATTGAACTGGGTGGTGAAAAAACCGACTTCATTTTCAACTGATGATTACTTTTATTTCCTGATGGTCGATGCCGACCCGGGTAGTGTGTTTATCAGCGAGAAAAGTTCGATGAAATCGCTCGAAGATGTCATTGCAGAGGGTAAGAAACGTACCTTGACCATCGCTACTAGCCGTCTCGCCCACCCGGCATCATTAGGTATGCTGGTGCTGGCAAATAAGATGGGAATGAAAGTCAATCTTGTACCAATGTCCGGCGGCAAAAATACCCGTAATGGCGTGTTGACTGGGGAGCTCGATTTGGGTGTATTGCCCGCAACCACGGTGATGAAGAGAAAAGGCATCAAGATATTGGGATTATTCGATGAGAAAAACCTGGTGCCGAAAAAAATGCCCGGAGCAATATTGATTAACACCGAGTACAAACTTGGCATTCCCCCGATTGCTGCCGGTGCTCGCGCGTTTGGCATCAAGAAAACAGCAGCCGATAAACACCCTGATCGCTTCAATAAGTTGGTTGATACTGGCATGAAAGTGTTTAAAGACCCTGCTTACAAGGATGCGGTAATTGCAGCCAAAGGCTCCTGGGAATTGATAGCGCCAGGCGGCGTCGATGCCTGCAACGACTACGTTAACAATATTACAGCGCTCGGCAAGGAATATCGCAGCCTGTTAAAGGGCTGATATTTCTCAAAATGCTAACGAAATCGTTCCCGGCTGGCTGTCGGGAACGAACCTGTTTGCATCGCATAGATGACGTCAATCCTGTGATTGATTGCAGAATTAATTCTTTCTGAAACCCGATCATCCACGGAGAAAAAATTGAATAACGAACCACATCAGAGTCCGCGCAATATATTGCCGGATTGCATAATCCCTGCACTCGCGCTGGCATTTACTGTGTATTACCTGACCACCATCACCGAGGTGCCGTGGATATCCCAGGCTAGCGCCATTGTTGTTAGTGGTCTGCTATTACTGTCTATTCTGGCCTTTGTGATTCGCAGCATCTGGCGTATACGTCGGCATCAGGAAACTTTGCAGATTACGGCGATATTCCGTGATTTGTCTGCTTACAGGGCGATAAATTTGAAGCGATTAGCGTTACTACTGCTGACCATCGCCTACGTTTGGTTAATCGACAGTTTCGGCTTCACTCTTACTACATTTGTTTTTGTCTTCAGCGGTATCGTATTACTGTCAACACTGGCGAACTGGAAAAACGCATTGATCGTCTCGTTGTCGTGTTCGGTTATAGGTTACATTGTGTTTATATATTTTTTTAAGACACGATTTCCCGAAGGCCCTATCGAACACTGGCTAAAAGGAATATTGTAGATTATGGGCCCTGATTTAAGCGTTTTTCTAGGTTTAATTGCCGACACCCTCGGCTACTGGTGGGTAATTATTCCAGCCACTATCCTGGGCATCGTAGTGGGTGCGATACCGGGATTCAGTGCCGCTAATACTATCATTATCCTGTTGCCGATAACCCTCACGATGGAGCCTGCCACCGGCATGATATTCATGGTGTCGCTGTATACATCGTCCCGACTTGGCGCTGGTATTCCGGCCATATTGGTTAATATACCGGGCACTGCCGGAGCTGCGGCGACACCGTTGGATGGTTATCCGATGGCGGTAGCAGGGCGCGGCCAGCAGGCCCTCGCAATCTCCTTCACGTCTTCCGTAGCCGCCGGTTTAATTACCACAGTCGCCGCAATAATACTGATACCCTGGTTATCGCAAGTAGCGTTCCATTTGCACAGCGTCGAAATGATTGTAGTCATGTTATTCGGTATCTCGCTGATTGCGACGATTTCTGCCGAAGATAAGATTAAGGGTCTGATCGCAGGTTTCTTTGGTTTAATGATCGGCTATATCGGTGCCGATGTGGTCTACGAAGCACCCCGGGGTTCCTTTGGATTTCTCGAACTGTATGACAAGGTACCGCTGATTCCTGCGTTAGTAGGCCTGTTTGCGATTTCTGAAGCCTTTGTGGTGATAGAGCGTAGCAGCATCCTGTCCAAACAGGGCGAGATCGACCAGAAGCAGGCCGGCTGGGGGCCCACCTTCGAAGGCATCCGAGAAACCCTTGTACACTGGAAGGAAGTCATCTGGACCAGTCTGCTCGGACTGGTTATCGGTGTCATCCCGGGTGCGGGTGCCGCTATCGCGTCGTTTGTTGCTTATCAACAATCGCGCTTGATGTCGAAGACGCCCGAATTATATGGCACCGGCCATGTACCGGGACTGATCGCCCCGGAGTCTGCCAACAATGGCGTTACCTCAGGCACACTGATCCCATTATTAATCATCGGCGTACCAGGCGGCGCTACAGCAGCGATCATGGCCGTAGTGCTGGAATATCACGGTGTCAATTTCGGTCCGGATTTATTTGATACACAGCCGATGATTGCTTACGGTTCCTTTACCGCGATGCTAGTGACCTATGTGTTACTGGGTTTAATGATACTGCCGCTAACACGCTATTTTTCTCACGTGATGGTGGTACCCACGGTGTATATGGCGCCGATTTTGATAGCGTTCACACTGGTGGGATCTTTCGTACCTCGCGCTTACATTTTCGACATGGGTGTTGCGATAGTTTTTGGCATCATTGGTTATATCGCTCGACGCACCGGCTACCATGTAGCGGCGATTTTAATTGGTGTCATCCTCGGGCCGTTACTGGAAAATTATTTCCTACGCGCACTACGCATTTCACAGGGTGATCTAGGCGTATTATTTTCGTCGACTATCGGCAATATATTATGGGTATTGTTGCTGTTGTCGTTGGTAGCACCAGGGATGAAACGCTATTTCGCTCTGTCCAGGGTGAACAGGAAAAAGACCGGTTCGGACTAAATCGATGAGCGATCCGCTAAGCTTTAATACAACAAGCCTGTCACATTTGAATATTGAGGGTGGCGGTCAGATTGTGGTCGACAATGGCTACGCCTACATCGGTCATATGAAGCCCCCGCACGGAACCAGTATCGTCGATATTTCCGACCCGCGTAAACCACGCGTAACCGCGCGCCTCGAATCAAGCCCATGGTCGCATACACACAAGGTACGGGTGTGTGGCGATATTATGATTACCAACGTCGAGCAGGATCGTCGTCATTTTCTGCGTCGGGAAACCCAGAGGTTCGCGGACTCCCGTAATGCCCTGACGACATCGCTCGGACGGGAGCCAGAACCGCCCGAACTTGCCAGAGCACTTGGCGTCATTCTCGAAGACCTGAGTGATATCGCGTCAGCACTGGAGCGAGGCTACGACGAAGGTGGATTCAAGGTCTGGGACATCAGCGACAAAACCAATCCCCGATTACTTAGCTATCAAAAAACCCACGGATTTGGCGTGCATCGTTTCGATATGGACGAGCGTTATGCCTATATATCGACCGAAATGCCCGGCTATATTGGCAATATTCTGGTTATCTACGACCTGGCTAATCCACAAAAACCGCAGGAAGTGTCACGCTGGTGGATGCCCGGACAGCATTTGGCGGGCGGCGAGACGCCAACCTGGGAAGGTTACGGCCATCGGTTGCACCATGCGCTCCGGGTCGGCGATGAATTATGGGCATCGGTCTGGCACGCCGGATTTCGAGTCATCGATGTGAGTGATATTACGCGTCCGCGTACTCGCGCATCACACACTTATCACCCATGGGTAGTAGAGCCGACACACACGGTTTTACCGGTCATCCCACGCATCGACGGTCGACGCATTGCGGTGGTTGGGGATGAAGAACACGATCACCGTCACGGCCAACCGCATGCCGGACTCTGGTTATTCGATATCAGCGATCTCGATGCCATCACCCCGCTGTCAACCTTTCACGTCAGTGAAATGGACTCACCCTGGTCGCGTGCGCCCGGCCGCTTCGGTATGCATCAGTTTCGGGAACATATTGACGACCATCTGGTGTATTGTGCCTGGTTTTCGGGTGGCCTACGTATCGTCGATATCAGTGATCCGTTTCGGCCAGCCGAGTCGGGTTTTTATATCCCGACACCACCGGCAGGCGAACCCAGTCCACAGAGCAACGATGTCGATGTTGACGAACGCGGGCTGGTCTACCTGTTGGATCGGAATCGTGGGGTCGACATAATAGAATATCGCCCGCATGCGTAGTTGGCGAAACGATAAATAGAGCGGACAAAACGTCCGGGAGGCAGGTAATGAAAACACGTCGATTGGGAAGCAATGGACCCCTTGTATCCGCACTGGGATTGGGCTGTATGGGCATGACACCGATCTACGCAACACCCGACCCGGATGAAGCCATCGCGACGATACACGCCGCGGTAGATGCGGGTATCACGATGATCGATACAGCCGACATGTACGCCGGTGGCAAAAATGAAGAGCTAGTCGGTCGAGCGCTTAAAGGCATCCGCGACAAGGTCGTACTCGCCAGCAAGTTTGGCAATATGCGCCTACCGGACGGAACGCGTAAAGTGAATGGCAAGCCGGAATATGTGTTTGAAGCCTGCGACAAGGCTCTGGCACGAATGGGCGTTGATTTTATCGATTTATATTATTTGCATCGCATGGATCCGACCGTGCCGATTGAGGATACTGTCGGCGCAATGGCGCAACTCATCGAACAGGGAAAAGTCGGCGCTATTGGACTCTCCGAAGCCGGTGCCAATACGATTCGAAGAGCCCAGGCGACGCATCCACTGGCCGCTGTACAAACTGAATATTCGCTGGCGAGCCGTGATGTCGAAACCGAAATATTGCCCACCTGTCGTGAACTCGGCATTGGCTTTGTCGCTTACGCGCCGCTTAGCCGGGGTCTGTTAAGCGGTAATATCACATCACTTGATGAGCTTGGTGAAAGTGATAGGCGTCGAGATATGCCGCGCTTTCAGGGCGATAATCTTGCCAATAACCTGGCGATGGTCAAAGCTGTCGGTGAGATTGCAGTCAGCAAAGGCGTATCGACTGCCGCGATTTCAATCGCCTGGGCGTTATCACGTGGAAATGATGTCGTACCGATACCGGGTTGTTCGCGACGTGAGACATTAAATGACAGCCTGACTGCGCTCGACGTACAGCTATCGGATGACGATTTGAGGAATATCGAAACGGCGCTAGATGCAGACCGTATCATCGGTACCCGTTACCCCGAAAAGCAAATGCAAAGACTGGGGATTTAACCTAGAAAACGCAGTTGGATCACGAAAGTCCACGCACCAAAAGTAGGCGCTTTTAAGCGAGCTCTTGACGCACCAAGCAAAACCAAATAAATTCTCATCACCAATAAGGTGGCAGATAATTGCTCCTGCATTATCTGCATACCCTACGTCCATGTAGGTAACTATGAATTATTTGACAGGCACTATGCGCCAATATGATGTGCATGGATGTACTAATGCAGTGTTTGCAGGATGCAAAGGAGCTGCCTAACGTGTCTTTTCCGCGCCCAACTGCGTTTCCTAGGTTTAACCAACCCCGTCAATTAAAATGAGAGATCAATGAGCGAAACCGCCGCCGATTACAACATTATTAGCGAAGAACACTGGACCCAAAAAGGCGATGTCCGCCTGTTCATGTGGGAGAAATACGTTGATAGCCCTGACAACAAACGCGGTACTGTGTTGTTTGTTCACGGCTCATCGATGGCTTCACAGCCAACCTTCGATTTACAGGTTGCGGGTCGCCCATTCAGCTCGGCGATGGACTGGTTTGCGGCGCAGGGTTTCGATACCTGGTGTGTGGATATGGAAGGTTATGGCCGATCTGACAAAAATCGTGACATCACCTGCGACATTGCCAACGGTGCCGATGATCTGGCTGCGGCCAGTGCTTTTATTCAGTCGTTGCGTAATAACGATGGTTTTCTGGTGTATGGCATATCTTCGGGTGCATTGCGCGCTGCGATGTTTGCCGAAAACCACCCACAGCGCGTGGCTCGTCTGGCGCTCGATGCGTTTGTGTGGACCGGTGAAGGTAGCCCGACGCTGGAACAACGACGCAAGAAATTGCCGCAGTTTCTCGATTCGAAGCGTCGCCCGATTGATCGTGATTTTGTCTATACGATCTTTAATCGCGATCATCCGGGTACTGCCGCCGAAGACGTTATCGAAGCCTTTGCCGAGGCGATTACGGCTCTTGATGATTCAATGCCGAATGGCACCTATATCGACATGTGCTCGCGCCTGCCACTGGTCGATCCGAAAAAAATACTATGCCCGACTATAGTTCTGCGAGGTGAATATGACGGTATTGCCAGTTTCGACGACCTGATCAAGTTTTACACCGCGTTACCCAATAACGATAAGCAGTTCAGCGTCATGGCGGGTATTTCACACGCGAGCTTTCAACAGAAAAATTACCAGCTGGTTTATTACCTGCTACATAACTTTTTCAGTCAACCCGATCCGCTTTATCGTAGCGAATCATAACAACAGATTATTATTTTGAAGATAGCAACGTTTAGCATTGGCGACCAACGTAAGGTTGGATTAATCGATGAGCAGGCAGCCGCAATCACCGCGTTTGATTTACCCGCGGAGCAGGCGCAGCAAGGTATTCAACAGATAATCGAGCTACAGTCGGCGGGCCGTGAACCAGTCCTTACTGGAAGCCCTATACCGCTAGAAGAAGTAACACTAGAGGCGCCCTTACCACGCCCACGCCGCAATGTTTTCTGCGTGGGTAAAAACTACCATGACCATGCTCATGAATTTTCCAACAGTGGCTTCGACTCCAGTGCAGCAGCGGGCGCAGTGCCGAAACATCCAATTGTGTTTTCCAAGGTTCCCGAATCAGTATGCAGTCCGGGCGCTTATATCGAATTTGACCCGGCCGTTTCCAGTGCTATCGACTACGAAGTGGAACTGGCGGTCATTATCGGCAAGTCCGGGCGCGGTATCAGCCGGGAAAGTGCGCTTGATCACGTGTGGGGATATACCATTGTTAACGACGTTACCGCCAGGGATTTACAGGCTCGATACAGTCAATGGTTGCTAGGAAAATCTCAGGATACATTCTGTCCGATGGGGCCGGTTGCGGTCACTCGCGATGACATTAATCTGGCTGATACCGGCGTACGTACCTGGGTTAACGACGAATTGCGTCAGGATTCTAATACCGGTCTGTTGATTTTTGACGTGCCTACCATCATAAAAACAATCTCCGAAGGTATCACATTATTGCCGGGGGACGTGATCGCAACCGGGACTCCAGCTGGTGTCGGTATTGGCTTCAAGCCGCCCAGATACCTGGGTGACGGTGACGTAGTGCGATGTGAAATCGATGGCATTGGTCAACTCGAAAACACTCTGAAACAACGCTCCCACCGCGTGACTTAGATGTTCGATTAGTGCTCATTTACTGGCCACAAAACCCATGCCTGTAAAACTGCGCATTCCAGTAACCGCAATTACGGTGTTCGGCACCAGCGCTCTACTTGCCATTACCGTTGGCATTGTGCTCTACCTCGGCTTCGGTCAGGCAGCAAAAAGTACCCGCCAGTTGTGGGCAGACAAGGCCGATACCTTGATAGACGCTATGGAACAAAGTCTGGAATTTCAGTTAAAACCAATTCGTGAGCAGGCGCAGTGGGTAGCCAACGATATCCATGATCTGGCTAACCCGGCGATTTTAGACGAGTATATTTTTGGCGTGTTAGCCGCTACACCGCAGGTTGCTGGCGTTGTAATAGTCGCCGCCGATGGTCGCAGTCGTCGATGGCATCGAAGTTCCCGGCAGGTTATTGATGAAGACTGGTCCCACCGACCTGAAATTATACAGTGGCTGGGAACAGTAAAAGAACAGTCCGGCCCAGCCTGGCGTGCACCTATCTGGGTAGAGCAACCGGTGGCTATGACGACGCTGCTACACGACATACCTATACGCGACGAGGCGGGCAGGTTTATCGGCGTATTTGCGCAAATTGTACCTGTCGCTGAGCTATCGAGATTTCTTTCTGTTAACTATGCAGAGACCGGCGTGACGCCTTTTGTACTATACGACAGACAATATGTGCTGGCGCACCCAATGTTGATTAACAGTCTGCTCTCATCTGAAATACAACAACAATCATTGCCGACACTCGAATCATTTGGTGATGTCATTCTGAGTCGCATCTGGACACCTGACGAACCGCTGCCGTTTATTTCAGATGCGTTGACCGATACCCAGGCGAGTGGTGTTGAATGGGGTGACGATTTTTATCTCCATCTATACCGCGACATCGATCGATATGGTGAGGCTCCCTGGACTATTGGCGTATATATTAACGGGTCTCTGCAAAATAGCGGTGAAATAGACAGATTGATTGAGGCAATGCTGGTCGGCATCGCTGTGCTGGCTGTTGCCATTGTTGCTTCTATATTTGCAGGACGCAAGGTCAGTAAACCAATCAAAGCGATTGTGCGTGCTGCGCGTACTGTGGAATCGGGAGATCTCGATACGGTGCCCCGACTATCAGGAAGTAGAATTCGTGAACTCGATGAGGCTAGCAGTGCCTTTAACAACATGGTGCGGGGCCTACGAGAGCGCGAAATAATTCGCGAAACGCTGGGAAGATTTGTTCCCGAGAGCGTCGCTAGCTCGTTACTCGCCGGTGGCGGCCATATCCAGCCGCAGCAGGTCGAGGCAACTATCCTGTTTTGTGATATCGAATCGTTTACGCAGATGACCGAGGTACTTGGTCCGGTAAAAATTGTCGACGTGTTGAATACCTATTTTTCGGCGATGGTGGTGATACTTGAGCAATACGGTGGTGTAGTGACGCAGTTTCAGGGTGACGCTATTCTGGCGACCTTCAACGTCCCGATTGTCAATCAGGGCCACGCCAGCAATGCTGTGCGTGCAGCGGAGAAAATGTTGTCACAGGTAGCGCAGGTCGATTTTGCCGGCGAAGCGCTAAACATCCGTATCGGCGTCAATACCGGTCCGATTGTCGCTGGTGCGATTGGCGCCGAGGGTCGTCTTAATTACACCGTGCACGGGGACGCGGTCAATCTCGCAGCGCGCCTCGAATCCCTGAATAAAAAATACAACACACGTTTGATGGTGTCGGGTAATACCGCATCTCTGGCACAGGAATTCGAATTTACCCAGGTAGGAGAATCGGCCGTACGCGGGCAGACAGGATCGATATTGATGTATACATTGACTTCGCTTGTGAAAAGTTGATCCAGCATTCAGTAGTTATAATTCGTTTAGTTAAATCCATTGGGCAGGTGTGGTCTTTCGATGTCTGTATTAGCTTTTTAGTTACGCGCTAAACCAGCAACCAGACCTGCTGCAATTACCAGAGCCAGCGCAGCGCTAAGCGATGGCACCAGGAAACTATTGTCGAAAGCGTAGGTGTAGCCCGCAAACGTAGGTCCGATCATTTGGCCAAGGCCGAAAAAAGCAGTTACCAGTGCAATGCCCTGGCGTGGGTTTCCATGCGAGAGCTCGCGCGCGATTCCCAGACCCAAAGCGGTAATACCGACGAACGTCCCGCCCAGCAAAACAGCCGATAAAATTAGCGTAAATTCGTTGTCAGATAATACACTGGCGACAACACCGGTAGCTTCTACCAGACAGGCCAGAGAAAAACCCCAATAGCTTCCGATACGATGACTAATCCAGTTCCACAGACTAACTGATGGAATAGCGCCGAGGCCGACGACTAGCCAGATTATCGGTTCTACGTGACCGAGTTCTGCCGATGCGCGCACGATAGTGGAAATAAAAGTCGCGGTGATGATATAGCCGAAACCGAAAAGGCCATAAGCAATCATGTGCACGATCAAACGGCGATTGAGGCCATTGGTTGAATTTGGCGTAGCGATTGGCGTGATTTCGGTTTCCCTGGGTGCCAGGCAAACTACCAGAATCAGAGCCAGCAGCGCCAGGAATCCGCTGGCATACCACTGGATGCGCCAGTCGTATCCATTAGCAGCTAGTGTCGAGACCAATACCGCCGAAATTACAATACCAAAACCAACACCGGAAAAATGCAGTGCCGATAACCCCGGTCTCCCAGCCAAAGCCAGCTTTTCAAGCACTAGTGCCGAACCCAGAATCAGCACAAACGCGCTGGCGACCCCTCCAATAAAGCGTTGCACGATGAACACTGGTACCGAATCGGATATTCCCATCGCCGCTGTGCTAGCAGCGCTGACTGCCAGCGCGGTGATAAACCAGTTGCGTCGTCCACCGGGTAAGAATGGCATTGCGGCGGCCAGCGCGCCGAGCAGATAGCCAAGGAAATTGGCAGAAGCGATAATTCCAGCCTGCGATTTCGAAAGTTGCAGGCTTTCTACCATAAAAGGAAGAATAGGCGTGTAAACAAAACGACCAATTCCCATCGCTGAGGCGAGCGCCATCAGGCCTGCAATAGCAATGCCCAGGGCGTGCTGAGATTCACTTTTCATAAGGCGTCGAATCTTAACAGAACCCTAATTATTGTCATAAAGCGATATGGATATCCTATGTTCAGGCATCGCCTGTTAGGTTATATTCAACATTGAATTGGAAGCACTCAATGAGGACGTCATGCGAACAGCTATCGTAACCGGTGGGTTGCAGGGTATTGGTCTTGCCATAGCGGCAGAATTGACCCGGCAGGGAGTTCGAGTAGCTGTAGGCGCACGACGCGGCGGCGATGCTAATCATCGTCTGGCGGCAAAAGCGGCAGTAGGCAGCGAAGGTTTGGTCGCGGCTCTGGATGTCTGCTCAAATGACGCCATCGACAACTTTATGGATTTAGTTCGTGAATCGACAGGCACGCCGGATATTCTGGTTAATGCAGCGGGAGTATCGGTTCATCAAACCGTATGCGGTCATTCAGATGAGGATTGGGATGCCGTCATCGATGCCAACCTGAACGGTCCGTTTCGAATGATTCGGGCCTGCCTGCCTGACATGAAAGAGCAGGGCTGGGGACGCATCGTCAATATCGCCTCGACCGCGGCACGAGTGGCCGATTCGACCCATGCAGCCTATTGTGCTTCTAAAGCAGGTCTGGTGGGTCTAACCCGCGCAGTCGCCATTGAAGGTGGGCCGTATGGTGTTACCTGTGTTGCGATCAGCCCGGGTTGGGTCGAGACCGAAATGTTACGGCAGAGCGCGGAAACCAAAGCAGCCAAAACCGGTCGCAGTGCAACGCAGGAAATAAAAATTATGGCCGAGTCGAATCCACAAAAAAGGTTGCTTCAACCCGAAGAAATTGCCGCCGTTGCTGCATTTTGCTGTTCAGAGGCAGCCCCGGGGCTGACCATGGAAGATATCCAGGTTAACGCGGGCGCGCTTTGGTAACATTACCTGTTAGCAGATATTAATTATGTCATTAGATAAATCCTCAGACAAACTCGACAAAATCGTTGCCCAGGCCCGCCTTGCCGGGGAAGAACGAGAAAAAGGTTATCGCGCAAAATCGCTTAAAATGTATCCCTGGATTTGTGGCCGATGTTCGCGCGAGTTTACCCGCGAAAATCTACAGGAATTAACAGTTCATCATCGCGATCACGACCATGACAATAATCCTGCAGATGGTAGCAATTGGGAGTTGTTGTGCGTTTACTGCCATGATAACGAGCACTCCCGTCACACCGATTCCGGCTACGGAGATGCCGGTGTTGATTCACGGAAAAGTGACATCGCCACCCACAGCCCGTTTGCGGATCTGGCAGATATGTTGAAACAAAAGAAGTAGCCCCGATTAGCCTGGGTTAAATTTATTCGACCGAAGGCAACCAGGGAACCTCTGATTCGCCCGGACTTAATCATAGGCTCTCTGGTTATTCCGGCGACATGCCTTTATCTTTTAGTTCCTGTATGGCTTCGTCTGTTTTCTGCAGGTCGTCCAGGCCCATACCACGAAGTACATAGGGTGCTTTGGTAAATTGAATTTCAGTGTAGCCGACAATCTCGATTCTGTTACCCCAGGGGTCAAGGAAATCGAGGAATCGACCCGGCAGAATTTCTATGCCATGTTTGTTCAAAGAATTTCGAACCACCTCCTCATCAGTCACCACAAGACCAAAATGTCTTTCATCATCCTGGGCCTGACGTCGGCCTTTTTGTAGCGCCAGGAATTGATCTCCCAGGTCTATGAACGCCTGATTCTCGCTTTTACTACGCATCTCGAAGTCGATAAATTTGGCGTAGAACTCCAGTGCCTCATCTATGTCACCGACTTCCAGGGCGACATGATTAAAACCAATGGCGCGTGCTTTTATGCTTTCTGTCATTTTTGTATTCCTTTTGAAATCAATTGGTTAAGTTGGTTAGTTCAGTTCGTTGACAAACTCTTAAGTTATTCCTTCGCGACAAACAGTAGCGATTGATGCGCGGTGCGTCGCGCCTGCCGGCGTTTTAGCGGCGAATTGATAAATCGATTCAATGCGGCTAACAGATACGCACCTTGTTGGTCGGGCAATTCACGCACTTCTTCTCTAACCGCCAGCGCCAGTTTTAACCAGTGAACCGAAACAATATATTCGCCCTGACCATGATCGAGTACAGCTTCTATCAGGTTTTTAATATCAGTCTCAAAGTCTTTAGAACCCCATTGCTCCAGATCGTACTCCGGGGTCGTAAAAGTTGCGTTGCGTCCACTGAAACAGGCCATTTGCAGCAACCCCTGGGGCCACAGATTGGGAAAGCGTATGCATTGTTTTCTTACCGCATTGGCGAATGTTAGTCCATGGGTGAAATCGAGCCAGCCCACATTGGCGGATACCGTCACACGCGTCTTTTGTTGCTGATCGATATCGAAGCTCAACAAATTAATTGCATTTAGCGTTAGTAGTTTGGCGTATATCGCTTTGGGATCGCCGGCACTGCTGGCGACTGTAGCATTAAGTGATTTGTCGATACCGAATTTGCGCCATTGCTCGACACCCGGCTCGCTGCCATTGCTACTACCCCAGGCGGCAAGTGCCGATGCATAGCCGCGAAATTCAGGAATTTTGTCTTCACGGCGTGCATATATAATGCTTCGCGTCAGTGAAAGCAGCAGTGGCTCGGCAGCCTTTCGGCCGAGTCGCTGGATCAATTGGCCGGCTTTTGTGACATAGATTAGCGAGTGACCGAAATCGTTATAATGTGCTAGTGCAGCCCGAGTCAGGGCGGACTCGAAATCACTAAATTGAAGGCTATCGCGTAAACCCCCGCGTATTGCAGCGATGGCGCTAGATTCATCTTCGGCCTCGATGGCCTGCAGAAACAGCGTTTCATCAAACGGGGTGATTTCTTCGGTAAAGGGATATTCACGTTCGCGAAGTACATCGAATGCAGTATGAGCCACGGATTCGAGCAAACACACAAGCTGTGATTCTTCGTTGTCGCGGTATTCGTCGTACAAAACCAGCCAGTCGGCCATGCCCGCGTACGCATGAGTCCAGCCAAACTCCATGCGTTGCCAGGACCATTCTATCGCCAGACGTAGGGCATCCAGGGGATCGTCACCGAGCCGAATTAGGCGAGCAATTTCGCGTGCAATGCGATCATAGGAATGGTCATCGAACGCCTGGTGCAAACTGCGCACGATAGTGGCGCGGCGTTCGGAGTAGGGAAGCTCACTGATGTTCACCCAGACCTGATCACCACGAAGCTCGACTGGGTAAGTACGTAAGCGATCACCACCGTAAAGATTTTCGCCGCTGTCCAGATTAAATTTCCAGTTATGCCAGTTGCAGGTAAGAATGCAGCCTCTGGAAAGACTACCCTGGGAAAGTGGGTAGCCCTCATGTGGACAGCGATTATCACAGGCGCGTATACCCTGTGTTGTATCGAATAGAGCGATCTGCCTGCCGTCGATGCGAACCAGCAGAGCCTCTGCTTTTTGCAGCTCGGTCATCGAAGCAGCTTGCATCCAGTGTTTATCGTCAGCTACTGGTTTTTTAAGGGGAATATTCATGATATTCGTCTATAGGTCGAAGAAAATCGCAGTGTCGTAACTATAAAACTTCAAGTAAACTTTAAGTCAAGACAATTTTTGAAAATATTATGACCAAAGACGACAGCTTCCTCACCATCGGCGAAACCGCACAACGAAGCGGTGTAGCGGCCTCGGCATTGCGATTCTACGAAACCCGAAATTTGATCGGGTCGCATCGCGGTCCGGGCAATCAGCGTCGCTATCATCGTTCGATGTTGCGCAGAATATCCATTATCAAGGTCGCACAATCTCTTGGTTTAAGTCTCGGAGAGATATCATCAGCACTGGAAACACTTCCCGATAAGCGTACGCCGACTCGGCGTGACTGGGAAAAACTGTCGCTAAAATGGCGCGACCAACTCGATGCTCGTATTGAAAATTTACAGAAAATGCGCGAAAAATTATCTGGCTGTATCGGCTGTGGCTGTCTTTCTTTAAAACACTGTGCTCTATATAACCCGGGTGATCGAGCGGCAGCGAAGGGGGCAGGGCCAAGATTCCTGCTCGGCGATATTCCAGATAAAATCTAGCATCAGCTTACAGCCTATTGCCAGAAATCAATTTCTAAAAAATTGATTGATTTTAGTTACCATGCTAAAAGCGTTTAGTTTCGTATTTGCCCAGGAGTCTGTCGGACTTAGGATAATCGAATTGAATTTTTTCACACAAGCTAAGTATTTTAGCTACCTGTAATGAATGATCTTGTTCGTCTCAGCGCCTGTCAGTTCGTCGACAAAATGCGTACCGGCGAATCCTGTGCTGTAGAGGTTTTGAATGCCCATGTAGGGGTAATTGAAGCCAGCAATCCTAACGTCAACACGCTGGTCGCATTATGTCTTGAGCGAGCACAGGACGAAGCAAAGTCAGCGGATAGATGCTCGACAAAGGCTAAATCGACCAATGTGCTACCCGCCGGTTTGTCCCGCGAAGGCCTGCCAATAGGGTTGCAGATAATAGGCCCACCGAATTCTGATTTAAGATTGTTGCAGCTAGCCCACGGGTTTGAACAGGCGTCACACAAGAGTAATGGTTAGTTGATGATGACTTTTGACGAGTACTGTCAGTATGATGCCATCGGGCTTGCCAGCCTGATTAATGCTCGTGAGGTATCGAGCTACGAGGTGGCGGAAGCTGCAATCGCGGCAATCGAAATATTAAATCCGCAAATGAATGCGGTTATTTCGCCGATGTTTGATTTGGCACGAGAATCAGTTGGTGTTGGCCTGCCTGAAGGACCGCTTAGTGGCGTACCCTACCTGCTGAAAGATTTGAATACCTGGGTAGCTGGTGTGCCGGCAACTAATGGTAGCCGGGCTTTTCGGGACTTTGTACCGACGCACGACAGCGTTCTTGTATCACGCCTGCGCGCGGCCGGATTGATAATTCTCGGTAAGACTAATACACCGGAATTTGGGCTGAATATCTGTACTTCACCGGCGTTGTTCGGTCCTACGCCTAACCCGTTTGACTCGCAGCGTAGCGCAGGGGGATCGAGTGGTGGTTCCGGTTGTGCGGTCGCTTCGGGGATGGTGCCTGCCGCGCACGCCACCGATAGTGGTGGCTCGATTCGCATCCCGGCGAGTAATTGTGGATTGTTCGGCCTCAAACCATCGCGTGCACGGGTTCCTCTTGGTAATGATCAGGCCGAAGGGCTGGCAGGATTTAGTACCGCGCATGCGGTCAGCCATAGTGTTCGGGATTCAGCCCTTCTACTGGATATGACGGCAGGACCAATGGCCGGTGATATTTATAGTTCCCCACCAGCTCCAATGTCTTTTACCCGCTGCATCGAAGACCCGCTGCCAAAACTTCGGGTTGCGTTCTGTACCGGGGGGTTCGCGGATGAGGCTATTCATCGCGATTGTCAGTCTGTCGCCGAGCATGCTGCACGACTGTGTGAATCGGTGGGCTGCGATGTCGAAGCAATCCGGCCTCCCATTGATGGCCATGCCTTACGCCACGCCTTTGATGTGTTATTCACAGCCAATGTGCACAACGTAGTTAGCAGTATCGCTGCCGCTCACGCTGACGAAGGCATCGAATCGCTAGTCGAACCAGCTACCTTCGCCTGTAGCGAAGCTGCACACAAATACACTGCCGCCGATTACGCCGCGGCGTTAATGATTACGCAGCAGGCCGCACGATCAATGGGACAGTTCTTTGAGCAATACGATGTATTACTGACACCGACTCTCGCGAATCCAGCTTTACCGCTTGGTGCAATCGATATGCAAATGGATAACTGGTCCGTCTACCTCGAAAAGATGCTTGATGAAATCCCATTTACACCGCTATTTAATGCCACCGGTGCGCCAGCGGCGTCCTTACCACTAGGCAAATGCGCTGATGGCTTGCCCGTTGGTGTACAGATTGGTGCCGCACTCGGCGGTGAAACGACGTTATTGCGCCTGGCGCATGCACTGGAGCTGGTTGCGCCCTGGCACCAGCGAATTTGAAACTGAGCTTAGCCGATGTCTGAATACATTTTTGCCGTTTACAATGCGTTTTCTGAATCTACTTTTGGCGGAAGTGCGGTCGGAATAATAGCCGATGCGCAGGATCTCGACGCCGAACAGAGGCAGCGCATCGCGAAGGAAATTGGTGCGCCGGCCACCTGTTTTATTACCGCTGTCGATGATATTGGTGTTGACGTCAGGTTCTTTTCTACCTTAACCGAATATTCGATGTGTGGGCATGGCACAATCGGTCTGATGACCTGGTTAGTCGAACGTGGATTATTTCAGCCACGCAATAGTAAAACACTGATAGTCAATCTACGAATCGCAGGTGGTTCGGTTGATGTCGAGGTACGTAGCCGTGATGATGGTCGTGTGGAAGTGATGTTACCGCTCTCGGCAGCTACATTTGAGCCATGTTCGGTGACTGCGGTAGAACTTGCTGAGCTGTTTGGGATTGATTCGACATGCTTTGATGCAAGTTTTCCATTTGAGCTAACTCGCTCCGACTTTACTCATTTGATTGTGCCGGTTAGCAATATCGCCACCATGCGAAAACTAACTCCAGATTTCGCTACAATAAAATCGCTTTGCCATCAGATGAAGGTAGATACTGTCGCATTATTTACGCGTGAAACCGAGTTAGTGGAAAGTACCATCCACTGCCGTGAATTTTGTCCGGCGGTTGGCACTGACGAAGCGCCTGCCTCAGGTACCACTAATCGAGCACTTGCCTGTTATTTATTGCGCCAGGGCATAATCGATTTTAGTACAGACGGGCACCAGACCGTGATAGCAGAACAGGGTTACGAGATGGGCAGGCCGAGCCGAATTTGTACCGAGATGACGTTACGGGATGGAGGCATAGCCGAAATTAAAGTCGGAGGCGTTGCAACAAAATTAATGCAGGGGATGTTTTATGTTTCATAAACTGGCTGGCTATATTCCCAGCTGCGTTGGTGGCTGCCAGAATTGTCGCCGTTATCATGGGGCTCATTTCGAAACAACGAGCTGCATAATTAGTAATCCGAATCTCGCAAAGAATCAAATTCTAATTAGCTAACCGCGCCATACATGTAATTTCAACCAGGCTGTCGCCAAACAGGCGACGCGACTCGGTGGTGGTACGAGCCGGGTATTTTCCGGCTTCAAAAAATTCTTTATAGGCGGCATCCATCGCGCCAAAATCATCGAGGTTTGCCAGATGGACGTCAGTGCGCACAACGTCGGCGAAGCTGAGATCGAGTTCAGCTAGGATTTTCCCAATCAGTGTCATTACTGCCCGCGTTTCGTTATTCGCGTCGCCGAGAGCTGTCCGGCCCTCTGGAAAGTCAGCGGCAACGATACCGGCGAAGTGGGCATAAGTATCGTCAATCACCACCTGGGTAAATGGCGCATTCGATTTTGGCATGCACTCGGGTTGAAAATATCGATTCATGTTGTTTCCTCCAGCAACATGATTTTCGCATAGGCGTGGCGTGCAGGGCGAATTGTTATTGCCGATACTGGTAGCGGCCTGACTCGCACTGGGTCAATTTGTCATGCGGCGCCCTAATGCTATGCATCGCTAGTAAGGACGACTAGAATGCATACCAATTTTGATCTCTAGCCGAGAGAACATCCCCTGAATACTGCCAGCCTTTCCGTCGTTCTGCCGTTATTTGGCATCATGTTAGCCGGATTCCTGGCTGGGCGTTTTAAGCTGTTGATCGAAGGTAGCAGTTCGATTCTCAGCCGTTTCGTATTTATTGTGGCGCTTCCGGCACTGGTTCTCGTCTCTTTGGCCAGGGTTCCGGTTGCCGAGTTTTTCAACTGGCCATTTCTGGCTACGCTCGGTGGTGGGATGTTGATCATCTTTTGCCTGGGCCTGCTGGTCGCGCGCATTTTCTTTTCCGATAGTTTAACCGCGCATGGGCTTCATGGGCTTACGGCGATGTATTCCAGCACGGGATACGTCGGCTTACCGGTAATTCTACTTGTTTTTGGTGACGAGGCATTGGTACCGGGTCTTATCGGTGCGGTAATTACCGGCGTACTGTTTTTGCCGCTGGGTATTATCCTTGCGGAGGTTGACAAGGGTCATGACGGAAAACGCATTATTTTGACACCGCTGATGGCAGTGCTGCGAAATCCGATACTTATTGCCACTGCCGCCGGTCTCACAGTCTCAGCTCTTGGTATAACGCTTCCAGCTCCGGCAGTTACGTTTTTCGAATTGCTTGGCGGTGCCTATATTCCCTGCGCTCTTTTTGCGGCCGGATTATTCATCGCGAGTTGCAGCATTAAAGGCGAAATGGTTGAAATAGGCTGGCTGGTATTCGCCAAGCTGTTACTGCATCCTTTGATTACCTGGTGGCTTGCCTATCATGTATTCAATCTTGAAGGCATTTTGCCGGCAATTGCAGTAATCCAGGCAGCCCTGCCCAGTGGCGTTCCAGTCTTTGTGCTGGCCCAGCAATACAAAACCTTTGAAACTCGATCTAGCAGCGTCATCGTCATATCGACCGCGATCTCAGTTTTGACTTTGTCGGGGTTATTGATATTTCTCGAGTATTAGTGGCGGCCTTACTTATTTGCTTCTTTCCCCGATTGAGTGGCTAGATTATGCTGGTAGGGCCGAATTCATTGTGCGCCAATAATTATTGGAACCGATCATAGACAATTTCTCCAACCCTCCTGTCGCGTATAAATTCTCGCTAATATTAGCGATTATGGTGTTAGCTGGCTCGGGTAGCATCATGTCTACGGATTTATATGCGCCGAGTCTGCCTTATCTAACCGATTACTTCGGCACCTCGGCTGAACTGATGAAACTAACCATCAGCCTGAATCTGATTGTGTATGGATTTGCGCAGTTAATTTACGGCCCGATCTCGGATCGATTTGGACGCAGACCGGTTTTTCTTGCTTCTATAGCCCTGTTTTCGGCAGCCAGCATCGCCTGTGGATTGGCGCAAAGCATTGACCAGCTTTTAATCGCCAGGGTGCTGCAGGGGTTTTTCGCGGCGGCCGAGGCGGTGATGTGCCTGGCGGTTTTCAAAGACCTATTCAGCGAGAAAGAGCAGGTTAAAGGGTTTGCTATTTATGGCATGGCGATAGCGCTGGCGCCCGCACTAGCACCGATTCTGGGGGGCTATATTCACGTGTTGCTCGGCTGGGAGTTTAATTTTTATCTCACCGCCGGGGTAGGCGTATTTACCGCAATCCTTATTTATCTGTTGCTGCCGGAGTCGACTATTGCTGACCCGCATGCGCTTAAACTACGATCTCTACTGTCTAACTACTACTCGATACTGGCGAACAGGACATTCATGGTTTATGGTTGCCTGGCCGGTGTCGCGCTGGGTCTGATTTATGCGTTTGTAACCGCTGCTCCATTTATCCTGATTTCCTATTTCGGTGTTGAAATTCAACACTTCGGCTATTACCAGGCGGTGATTGTTATCGCATTTTTCTTTGGCAGCCTGCTATCAACCAGGCTGGTCGATGTCTGGCAATCTTTGCGGATTCTGAATTTCGGCCTGATCATCATGGTGATCGGTGTGATGCTTGTGGTTGGTTTTGTGTTTATCGGTGGATTGACCCCCTCTACACTGGTTTTCGGCTATTTATTTATTGCCTTTGGAATAGGCCCGGTATTTGCAGTTGTGCCCTCGAAGGCGATGTCGGCTGTTGATAGGGCAGCGGGTAGTGCGGCCTCGGCTTTCGGCGCGCTGGAAATAGGAATGTCCGGGGTTATCGCCTCAATGGTAAGCGTATTTCATGACGATACGCCGAATCCTTTCGGTATTATCGTTGGTTTAACTGGTGTCGTGGGAATAGGACTGGGCG
>CAXMRQ010000085.1:0-8628 GCA_964196115.1 uncultured Gammaproteobacteria bacterium | reverse complement strand
ATTCGCCTACTATATAGTCTGCCCGCAGGCGCATTTGAAAAACCCATCGGTACAGGCTTTCAAGGATTGGATACTGGAACTAACCGACGAACAAAATCAGAAAGCCAGAGCATAGTGTTTTGCTATGATCAGGGTATGATTCGTGAATTTTAAAGATGATTGATGTCGATGGAATACTCTGCAAACGAACTGAGAAAACGCAATCGAAATTTGCGTGCCGGACTTGATCAACCCACGCTTGACCAGGCGGCCACAAATCTTGGTGAACGTATTTGTTCATTGCCCGAATATGCGCGGGCTGGGCGCATCGCTGCCTATTTCGCAGTCAAAGGAGAAATCAGTCTCGACCTTGTGATTGACCATGCACTGGCACAGGGAAAGCAAATTTACCTGCCTAACCTGGATCAGAAGAGACTTCGATTTTCGCCCTATTTCCGTCAGCAAAAAATGCGTATCAATAAATTTAGGCTGCCAGAACCCGATGTGGGTGGCGAGGAAATGCTCGAACCGGAGGCGCTTGATCTGGTGTTGGCGCCACTGGTGGTTTTTGATGCCGATGGTAATCGTATCGGCATGGGAGGCGGGTTTTATGATCGTAGTTTTGCATTTCGCAAAGACGCAACCAGTACTTCACCGGTACTAATCGGAGTCGCTCACGAATTACAAAAGGTTGAGCAATTGATTCCAGAATCCTGGGACGTACAACTTGATATAGTGGTAACCGATCAGGCAATTTACAACCGCAGAGCAGCTTAACTAATAAGCCCAAAATCCGGTATTTTCCTTGTCAGTAATTGGGCGTAAGATAGAATCATCAAACAAACAGCAATGGGAGTATCCCGATGAGCACTAGCGTTCAGGCGCAGGCTATTATTATGAGCCTACAGTCTCTTTTCAAAAAAGCTGAAGCAGAAAATCTGTGGTTTTATCATAACTCGAAGGAATCTGATGAAGTGTGGGCTTCGCCGGAGTATCTCCGCCTAATGCAAAGTAAGGGACGTTTGCTGTGGTCGCCAGAACACTGGGAACTACGCAATCCGATTGGCTATATGAAGTCACTGCATCGCGAGGCCGAGGAATTGATCGCCGAATACAACGAACTGGCGGAACGCATGCAAATTCCGACCGTGTTATTGTTGGAAAAACAGGATATGACACCCGCCGTAGCTGAAAAGATTGATGACTAATTTAAAAGAACCCCTGGCTTAATCAGGGGCTATCTTATAATGCTTGCCGCACGGTTGGCGGCAGATTCAGAAACCTTTAGAAATTAAATTTACCCGATTTATATAGTTTCGCCGCCGCTTCCCAGACTGGACCGGCTTTGCCATCGCCAACCGGCTTGCCGTCGAGTTTTACCACCGGTACCAGTTCCTTGCTGGAACTCGAAATCCAGACTTCATCGGCATTCCAGACTTCATTCATAGTGACCACACGTTCCTCGACCGGAATGGTGCCGTCGTCGCGTAGCACTTTCAGCGCAATTTGGCGTGTGATACCGGGTAAAATTTGATTGTCCAGCGCTGGGGTAGCGACAATACCATTTTTAATTACGTAGGCATTACAGGCGCCGCATTCGGTTAATTCTTTGTTGGCGTTGTAAAGTAGAATTTCACCATCACCCTTTTCATGACCCTGTTGAAAATGCATTACGTTACCGAGCAGAGAAATTGATTTGATATTGCAACGATCCCAGCGCAAATCAGCTGCGGTTGAGCAGGTATAAGGCTTGATGGTATTGCGATCGGCCGCTGGTGGCTCGGGGATTTCAAAGGTAAATGCAAAGACAGTCGGCTCAATGCCCTCAGGATAGGCATGGCTACGCTTTTTATCGGCACCGCGTGTAACATGCAGATAAATGCCGAGATTACCATTGCCATTCTTCTGGCAAATTGTCTTACAGAGTTCACGCCATTTGGCTTCGTCCCAGCCAAGCTTGATTTCGACCTCGGCGAGACCATCTAGCATACGCGCGATATGCGGGCCAAAACCGACCATTTTCCCACGGTAAGATGGAACGACTTCGTAGATGCCGTCACCAAACAAAAAACCACGATCCAGCGGAGAAATTTTCGCTTCTTCGATCGGCATGTAGGAACCATTTAAATATGCAATGCTCATGTAACTGTCCCGGTAATAAAGTGACTATAGTGAAAAAACGACGCGCAAGTTAATCAGAAACCAGGCCCAGGCGAATAGAGCCACATTAAAAAAAATATTACGCCAATTGGGTTAGAAAAATCAAATGGCAAACCCGCAAACCTCACGTAGCTCGCGTAAAATTGATTCACCCTCGCTGACTGGTAGACCGTCTTCGGTCAACTGATTGATCCGGGTTACACCATCGACGCTTCCGAGTTCTGATATATATTGCAGAATTCCGAGTGGGTTTATTTCCTTGAGTAAATCACTGCCATGCCAGACTGATAGGAAAGAAATAAGTCCGTAGGCGCCCCAGTTGGATACATCGGCGACGATGAGTTCATCGCAGCTGGTAGCCGCAGGGACGATATTTAAATCCCTGAGCGCTTCACTGACCTTGCCCATGCCAATTTCATTACCGCCGTCACCGACCGCAATAGTAGGGCATTCACTTAAATTCATGAAAGTATCGAAACAGGCGGTACGCGGGCTGATATTTTCGCCGCGCATATTGTAATAACCGCCATCGGCGGCCTGACCGGGGCGTTCGATTGAAACTATTGCCTGTGGTTGATATTTCTCCATTGCTTCAATCGCTTCGTGCTCACGTTTATCGTGATCACCAACCCGGATTTCGTGTACGCGATATTTGGCGATCAGGGCTTCGGAGAGGGGGCGGCCACAAACAATAATTGGAATTGCACCGAGTGTCTCCAGCGCATCATAAAGCGCTATGCTGCCAACCGGCCCATCGGTTTCGAATGTGTCGACTACCGGAAAACCAGTGCCTATCAGAACATGGCCATCGCAGTCTCGCAGGATTTGCGCCGCACGCAGGCAATATCCAGGTTGCAAATAGGGTTGCACGGTTTTCATACCGCGCAAATTTCGTGCAACTAGAATGTCTTCGATTTTCTGGCTCAGTGCAAGATCAGCTGTCTGGTCTGTCATAAATTAAACTCTTGGTATTCTTTGTTAGCACATCAACAGCTGGGTTCGCTCGAAACGCGACTTCGCCAGACTGTGTAGATTGTGCGCATATTCGGCTGTGATTGCTTCGAATCGAATCGTTGATCCGGGACTGAGTTGCGCCAGCTTTGCGGTATCTAACGGGATCGCCGAACCGATTTTAGGGTAGCCGCCGATTGTCTGGCGGTCATTCATCAAAACTATAGGCTGACCGTCGGCGGGTATTTGAATCGCACCGTGACAAATGCCTTCGGACAGCATGCCGACGATGTCGGACTTAATCGCCTCGCCCTCAAGTCTAAAACCCATGCGGTCGCTGCGGTCAGTTACCTGATATTCAGAACTGAAGAAGCGATGCTGTTCGACAGTGCCAAATGCATCTCGCTGGTAGCCTAATACGACACGCAATGTTGCGCTGTCAGAGTATTGTGGGCGGTCATCATAGGCGAGGCGATATTGTTGCGATAGGGTTTTCGGCTCACAGGATAGAAGATCGCCTGCCTGTAGTTTGTCGCCATTTAGTCCGCCAATTTTTTCGCGCACCACAGTGGCGCTGCTACCAAAGCTGGCTGGTATGCTAAAACCACCTGCTACTGATAAATAAGCCCGAGTACCACTGCTTGCGTAGCCTAGTTCGATGATGTCACCCTTTTTCACCGAATGGGTTTGCCATTGATCGGCAGCGTCATCATTAATTTTGAAAGGCATCTCCGCGCCTGTTACAACGATAGCGGTGTCAATTTCGGATTCGAGTGTCAAACCACCAAAGCTAATTTCGAGGCAGCTGGCATTATTTTCGTTGCCTAACAGGCGGTTGGCCCAGGCAAAGGCCAAAGCATCGAGTGGGCCACCATTAGTCAGGCCTAAATTGTGCGCGCCAAAACGGCCGCTATCCTGAATCAGGGTCAGCAGCCCGGGTTGTTTGACAATGAACCCACTCACAGTTCACCACCCAGGGAAATAAATTCGTCACGGCCGATGGCCTTGAATTGAATCCGGTCGCCTACCTGAACTGGCATTGATGGTTGTTTTTCCGGATTAAACATGCGTGTCGGACAAAGACCGATTAAATTCCAGCCACCCGGCGATAATGCGGGATACACTGCGGTTTGCCGGTCGGCGATAGCCACAGCACCTCGAGGAACTTTCAGGCGCGGAGTTGCCAGCCTGGGGGCGGCAATCCGCTCGTCCACTTCGCCAAGATAAGCAAACCCGGGGGCGAATCCAATCGCGTAGACCCGATACTCCTGCTGTTGATGAATTTCGATAACATCGTCAACGCTGATTTTTCCGAGTTCGGCGATCACTTCTAGGTCGGGCCCTGATTCGAGACTGTAATAGGCGGGCAGGGTGACTAAATTGCCACTTTGTGACTCATCCGAGTCCAGATTCGTCAATGCTGCTCTTAGACGATTTTTAGCGACATATGGGTCACAGTTATCGAGACTATAAATCACCAGTAACGATGCATAGGATGGAACCAGGTCGACAATGATGTCGGCCATCTGTTCCCGAATATTAGTCACAGCGCGCTGGATTTGCGCGCTCACTTCAGCACTGGTTTGATCGGCAAAATACACAATAAATGCATCCTGCCCGGCGATTTCAATTTTCATCGATGAATTATTTCGCGAATCTCGATGATGGCTTTTATGCCTTCTTCATTATCGCCGTGCACACAAAGTGTATCGGGCGCCAACTTCAGCGTGTTACCGCTAACCGATGTTACAGTGCCTTCACGGCAAATTTGTTCTACCTGCGCGAGCATTTTATCTCGCGTATGAACTGCACCTGGTTTTGAGCGAGCCAGCAGTTTACCTTCGTCGTCGTAACAACGGTCGGCAAATGCCTCAAACCAGAGTTCGATACCAAGGGCTTTGGCTTCCTCGCGGTGCAGGTCGGATTCTGGTGTCGCCAAAAGCGTTAAACGAAGTGGGCGATGATAATCTGCCAATGCCTGCATAATGGCTGAACGTATTGACTGTTTGACCATCATGTCATTATAAAGCGCACCATGTGGCTTTACGTAAGCCAGTTCCAGACCCTGATTTTTAGCCATACCGTCGATTGCGGCGATCTGGTAACTAACCAGAGCTGAGATCTCCTCGGCTGAGCAATTCATCGAACGCCGGCCAAAACCGACCAGATCGGGGTAGGCAGGGTGGGCACCAACCATCACCTTGTTGGCTTTCGCCAGCGCCAGTGTTTGTTGCATTACCAGTGGGTCGCCACCGTGAAAACCGCAGGCGATATTGGCCTGATCGATATGCGGCATTACATCTTCGTCACGTCCCATTTTCCAGGAACCGTAACTTTCGCCCAGGTCGCAATTCAGTAATAACATTGTTTAATCTCCCGCCTACATTATGGCCAGATGGCTGTTAGGCAAATCGGTGACCAGCATGCATCCGGGGGAATGGGTGATGCAAAAAGGTGGCCTGGCCTGTTCCAGTGCGACTTGCGGCGTGACGCCACAGGCCCAGAAAACCGGTACCTCATTTTCATTTATGCTGACAGCATCGCCAAACTCGGGCACATTGATATCGCGAATTCCGATCAGGTCTGGATCACCAAAATGAATGGGTGCACCGTGTACCGATGGGAAACGCGTACAAATCTGGATCGCCCGAATCGCATTAGAGGGCATCATCGGTCGCATGCTGACGACCATTTTGCCACTAAAGCGACCGGCGTTGGCGCAGTCAATTTCGGTTCGATACATCGGTACATTAACACCTTCGGTTACATTACGGATTTCCAGACCATCGGCAATCAACGCCTCTTCGAATGAGAATGAACAGCCAAGTACAAAGGTCACCAGGTCATCACGCCAGTAATCACGAACATCTGTAACTTCCTGCTGTAGCTCACCGTTTTCAAAAACCTTATAGCTCGGAATATCGGTGCGTATATCGAGATCGATACCGAGTTTGGCAATATTGAAATCGCCCGGTGACGACGATAGTCCAATTAGAGGACAGGGTTTCGGATTTAACTGACAAAACTGTAAAAAATCGTTTGCCCAGTCGGCCGGCAAAATGCATAAATTACCTTGAACATATCCCTGTGAATAACCCGACGTATTGCCAGTAAATTCACCACTGCGAATTCGTTTGCGAAGCTCAAGGGGCGAGATATCCTGATTCATTTCTATACCGAATTGGTTTGGGGCTGAACTTTATATTATATGGCCTGGCAGAGCCAATTCAATCGACTAACGAACAGGCAATATAAAAGATCCACAAATTATTTTAGAGTACCAATATAACTATCTGATGGGGCACACAGTGTAGTGAGCATTTCCATGCGTTGATATTGGTAAGTAGAAATTATTTTTCATCACAAAAATTCGGGAAATAGTGCCAACTTGTCTATACTTGCTTCTAATCCGGTGAATCTGAGATCCAGCTCATGTCCTTAGAGAATTTCAATATGAACAGTATCAAACTAGCGATTCTGGTTTCGTTCTCGTTAACGGTATCTGCATGCGCTACATTAGATAAATCCGAATGCAAGAACGCTGACTGGCAAATTATCGGACTCGAAGATGGCGCCAAAGGCAGGGCAGTCACTTATATTGGTAACCACCGTAAGGCCTGCGCCGAGCATGGCATAAAACCGAATCTGGATCAGTATCAGATTGGGCATCAAGCAGGACTGACTCAATTCTGTACCGCCGAAGTTGGTTTTTCCAGAGGTAAAAAAGGGTATACCTACAATGGAGTTTGCCCGGCACATTTAAGTGCAGATTTTCTCTACGGCTATGAAAGAGGGCGCGAACTTTACCTGTTGAACAAAGATATCAGGCAGATTAATGGTGAAATCAAAGACAGGGAAGAACAACTAGAAACCATGCAAGCTGAAATTAACGAGCTTGAGCTGAAACTGATTTCGAAGGCTGGTTCGCCGACACAACGACTGGCCATGCTTCAGGATTTAAAAGCGTTACAAAGCGCGCAGGCAAAGCTGGAAAGTGAAATTCATCATCTACAACTGGATGCAGCCAGAATTCAGGGCAATTACGATGTGCTTAACGCTCAGAGTGCTTTTTGACCTGATAAATCATGTGCTGACTTAGTTTGTAATTGATTCCTAAAGTACGAATCGGGAAGAGGAATAACTACCGATGATTGATCGAGAAATAGACATTCAAACCAGGGATGGTGCGATAAACAGCTTTATAACTCATCCCGAAGAGGATGGGCCGCATGCAGTTGTATTATTTTTAATGGATGCACCTGGTAAGCGTGAAGAGTTGCACGATATGGCCCGTCGCCTGGGTTCGGCGGGATACTATGTAATGTTGCCCAATCTCTACTATCGACGCGTGCGTGAGTTCGACATCGAGTCGTCGAGTCGGGATGAGATGTTTGAGCACATGTATTCGTTAACTAATGCCATGGTATGTGAGGATATTCAGGCTCTGATGGATTTCACTGCGTCAGATGCTGCTGCTGGGGCAGGCAACATCGGCTGTGTCGGTTATTGTATGAGTGGACCGTTTGCGTTTGCCGCCGCTGCGGCCTTTCCTGATCGTATTGCGGCGTCGGCGTCATTTCATGGGGTGCGGTTGTTCTCGGAGGATAGTGATTCACCGCATTTAGATGCCGAAAAAATCACCGGTGAGATGTACTTTGGTTGTGCGCAAACCGACGAATATGCGCCTAAACAGATGATCGACGATCTGCAAAACTACCTGACCGGTACTGAGGTCAATTACCGCATCGAGTGGTATCCTGGGACAGAGCACGGATTCGTTTTTCCACTGAGGCAGGGCAAGTACCACAAAGCCTCAGCCGAAAGGCATTGGGAAAGGTTACTGGCAATGTATCGTCGCTGTTTGTAGCGAATCTGGAGACTTGAGAGTAGTTACCGTAACGCAACTTCTCAATTCGTTGATCAGCTCTGCCGAACCAAAATATCGCGAAACTGAATAAAAGGCTGTGTTCGGTGCCATTTTAAAAAACGACTATCGAGCGATTATTATATCCAGACATTAATTGCTATTCATGCCACCTGTCACCGCAGAAGTACATCCAGCTGATCGATAATTTCAGCCCGGTCGGCATCTTCGCCTGGAGCCATGCTAGTCATCCGCCTCGGCCATGGCGTAAATATCAATTTCAATGCCGATCCACAAGGCTTCAGCGTCATGAGCTGGGATATGCAACCGAGTGATTGCGTGGCGTTTAACACTCGTATCACGCATGGCGGTTCCGGCAAGCTGCAGGGTGATCAAGATTTGCGCGTCTTAACTATCAGGTGGTTGGGCGACGACGTGTACATCAAGTTCCGCGAGCACGGAATGGATCCGGATCATAGTGCCATCATAACCAAACACGGTCTTTAAACCCGGTGATCGTCTGGGCACGGATATGTACCCACAGGTCTGGGCGTGAGCTTAGTATCCGTGGTCGATTTCAAGGCCCCAGAAGCCTCTGGGCGATTGAACTACTTTTTCTTTTTTCCCTGTTTGGTATAAAACACGCCCGGAAACCATGTCTCGTGGAGAACTAA
>CAXMRQ010000084.1:0-3878 GCA_964196115.1 uncultured Gammaproteobacteria bacterium | reverse complement strand
TTCTTCGGTCAGGTAATCGTCCAGACGATCAGGGAATAATGTGGCTTGTGTTCGGCATGTGCCTTCAATGAAACCGCTCATCGGGTAGCCTATCAGTTGGAAAGTATAATTATACCTTCAAGTGAGTTTTCACACACCCTGGACCCTAAGCGGACAAGCTGGAAAGGTTGTGTCGTTACATATCACGACCTGGGGTCTCGGAAAAACGCCTGTCGCTGGCATCGACTGGCAACATCCGCTACCAGTTAAAGACACTCTACGGTGATGGCACGACCCATGTGATATTTGAACCGCTAGATTTCACCGCAAAACTGGCTTCGCTGGTGCCGAAACAGAAGGTCAATCTCAGGCGCTTCCACGGTGTATTCGTCGGAGTGCCGCACCACCCAAACAGCAAACACAGAATCCTGGTCACACCATCCAGGCGGGGCAAAGGCGGACAAAAAGACAGTGGCCAGGAAAAAACTCCAGATGAATGCCGCTCCGCCATGACCGGTTTTTTGCTCCTGCAAAACCGGCATACATGCCATCCATGGCAATAACCTGGGCTCAACGGTTGAAAAGAGTGTTCAACATTGATGTTGAAACCTGCACCCATTGTGGAGGATCCGTCAAAGTGATCGCCTGTATCGAAGATCAGCAGGTCATTGACAAAATTCTGTCCCATCTCAAGAAAAAAGATGGGCTAACATCACCTCCCGATGCTCTGCCTGAAACCAGGGCGCCTCCACAAACCAGCTTGTTTGGCTGACATCAGGGTAATTTGATGATTTATTTGCTGATACCAGTAGGTGGCGGCAGAGTATAGCGATTGGCTAATGGTGGTTCCTACTAGAAAATGATGGAAAAATTCGTGAGAAACTGCTGGAGTTGTTGGGAATCCGGCTGATAAGGCGGGAATTTATGGAATAAAGGAGAAGATTTTGAAAATTGACATCTGTAAGTACGGCTTTTATGCTACTTATACTTAGCCCCGGGCCTGACCTGTCAGAGAGCTGGCCGATCGGTAGTAGTAACTGGCCAAGCGTGTTAAATATTTGAACGTTGCCGAACTGGGCGTCGCTGATATAAAGATGATTATTTTGATCGACTGCAATACTCCGCGGCATTCCAAATTGCCCGAGGTTGGTTCCTGCCTTACCCCAGGTATCCAGGTACTCACCCTCGCTGCTAAAGACCTGCACTCTAAAATTTCCTGAATCGAGGACATATAGATTACCTTGTTTATCCATGACAATATCGGTAGGTAAGTTAAACTCGCCTGCCAATTTCCCTCTTTGCCCAATTTGTTTGATAATTTGGCCTTGTTGATCAATTTTAATGAATTGATGGAGATTACTATCCAGACCTCCACGGTCGACAACGTAAATAAATTCCCCCGCAGGATCAACGGTAATACCGGCAATCTGGCTGGTAATATTGGCCAGGCTAATTTGCCTGACATATAGGCCTACCGGGTCATAGACCAGAATGCTATTACGGCCTCTGTCGGCAACATAGACAAGGCCATTTTGATCGACCGCTATACTAACAGGCTGACTTAATTTTCCTTCAAAGCGAAATCCAAAATTGAAATAGCGTCGTCGTTGTAAATCGAAGACATTAATAATCGGAGCGGATGAGTCGATTATGTATATCCTCCCGTGAGCAACGGCTATATCCAGTGGGCGGTTAAGTTCATAAGTGGGATTTTTTTTACCCACTAAAAGCTCCTGTAATCGTTCAGAGTCATTTTTCTGGCTTATGTCGTCAACTATTGAAAACTGACATGATATGGCGATAGCGAGCCTGCTCAGGTGGTGCTGGCCAGTATTCCTGTTTTTTTATTTCGGTTGAGTTGGGTGTTGTTGTGCAGGCAGCGATGAAAATACTCGCCAATATAATCAACAGTCTCGATGAATAGCCGCATATAAGCCTGATTCGAATATATAGGAATCTCGCAATCGATGTAAATTCTCTCATATTTGGGAACCGTTGAGTAAAATTGGGCGGAGTCTTCTTTAAAACCGATTTATGACTGGCCATTTTCCTGTTTAATGGTATACGTAATTAACTGCCATAAAAAGTGCCAACTCAGTATGCAGTTTATTATTTAATGATACTTCTTTGTATAATGATTGAAATTCTGGAGATGATGAATGAATTTAAAATTTTTACCGGCTTTTTTTCTGATGATTATTTTTTCGAATGGCGGTGTCGCCGGTGGAATGGAAACATATGTAACATTCTGTTCCGTCTGTCATACACCTGGGATGGTCGGCGCTCCCCGGTTAGGTGACAAAGTTGCCTGGGCTACTCGAATCGGTAGCGGTATAGACACATTAGTCGCCAGCGCATCTGTGGGGAAAGGGTTTATGCCACCAAAAGGGAACTGTCGCAGTTGTTCGGAGGCGGATTTAAAGGCCGCTATCGAATATATCATCAGTCAGTTGAAATAAAATCTGGAAACTGTTGTTTGATTAATGTTGTTCCGCGCAGTTTCAAGTTTTACCAGAGTCTCTTCTGGCAAGTCTTTGCAGTTTGCTCCAAACTGATTGACATACACCTGATACAGCCCCGATTCGAACATGCTGTTGCATTCGCGGATACAGGCATTTCTAGTCGACAATATTGTTTCAACCGTTGCGGGTCGATTTTCGGGTGTTTGATATTTAATCTCGGCGTTTAAATCGATATCGGTCAATGTCTCCAGAATAACGCTTGCTTCGGACCAGTAATGGATAAACAATTCTTTTGGGAAATGCATATGATGCATCTTACCCGGATGCTGATATTCGATTTCAATAAAGGGCTTTCACCAGATCGGTGCGCAGGCGCGTAAACTTTTTATCGCCTGGTTTTTTTCCATCCAGCTAAGGAGTTCATCGATAACGGGGTTGTCGGCAAAGCGATCTAAAGCGAGTTTCATGGATAATATCTATGCCGGTTTTGCTGTCAGCGCCCATACTCCAGCTATCGATAATAAAGTGCCGCCTGTAAAGTTAAATATTCGTTGAGTTTTTGCCGATGAAAGTAGTATTCGAGCCTGCCCCGCAAACAGGGCATACAGCGTCGCATTAATCACTGCCAGCACAACAAAAGTACCTGCGAGAATCCACAACTGTTGACTAACTTCGTGAGCAGGCGAAATAAACTGGGGCAGGAATGCGATGAAAAACACCATGCCTTTCGGGTTTAACGCGGTGACCATATAAGTGTTAGCAAATAATTTCCAGCTGGAGTCATTGCTTTCAGGTGCACTGAGTCCGGCAGGCCTGACACCAGTCATGAAAAGTTTAATACCAAGGTAAAGCAGATAAAGGCCGCCAATCCATTTCACCACCTGAAACCAGAATGCGGATTGTGCCAGTAGCGTACCAAGACCTAGCAACGATAATGCCAGCGCGGTAGAGTCACCCAGCGCCACAGCGGCGATCAACGGAATTTTGACTCGATGCCCGTGCGACAGAGCGTAACTGATTACCGTCAGAATAGTCGGGCCGGGGATGATCAACAGCAGGCTCGACGCGGCGACGAAGGCGATCCAGAGTTCTATGTCTCGACTACTGATAGCGCAGGCGCATTTTCGATTACCAGACAGGGCTATCATAGGCGCATTGGCCCAGGTTAAAATCTATATGGCCTCTACGTTAGGCGAATGAATTTTGTGGGGATATCTCAGGGACAGACCACGTTTTAAAGTTTAAGCGTGAAATAAGCGCTATTATTTAAATAAACACGAGAGTCCGCTCGTGGCCGAGGCTGTGTGAAAACTATTTGCTAAAAATTTATGTGGTGAATGCATTCCTAAAACTGTCCAATATAGACTTCAAAGTGGGTAATTAATCCCGAAATCGATATGATTTTTAACTGTCTGTGGGAAATATTTTTTAGTTAGT
>CAXMRQ010000083.1:0-3676 GCA_964196115.1 uncultured Gammaproteobacteria bacterium | reverse complement strand
TGGGGCTCGGTTCTGGTTCGATACTAGTTTTTTCCTGGCGCATTTCAAAGCACTTCAAACGCTGAGGGCATTGGCCTACAGCTAGTAGGATTGTGTGTTATGATCCTTCAACCTGGAAAACGCAGTAGGATCACGAAAGTCTGCACAATCGATTGATTTAGCGGGATGCCGCATTACTAGCTATATGAAAAAAGTGCTTACACCAATAAGGTGACCAGCGGAACGCCGCCCGCTTTTTTTTCATTACGCTATCTAAATCAATCGACTGCACATCTTTTCCGCACTCTACTGCGTTTCCTAGCTTGTACCAGCCAAATTATACTCCAGCAATTTTTTCGTTGCTCTTTATTAAGCAACTTTGCGATGGTTTCGTTTTGATGTATTAAGCTCCTGCGGAGTAAAATCATCGACCATTATTATTTTTCTTGTCGCAGTATGCGCAAGCACCAGCATATCCGCTTCTTCGGCAGATACCAACTCTGATTCCAGCAAACTATCAACCCACTGCTGGTAAGTTTGTAAATCCGATTTAACCTCATCGTTTGCCCGTAGCCGACGTTCAACTGGTTCGGCCTGTATTACTTTCAACATAGCATCTTCCAGACATCCGGTAATATCATTTTCATCATCACTGATATAAATACCCTTTGTCAGTCTATCCCTGGCATCTCCCGGTTTGATAAGAATAGCTGCAACACGGTGACTCAAAGAATCATTAGGCTGACGCAAGCTCAGGCCTAACGGGAATATGATACTTCTTACCAGTACACCCAACCATTTCGCAGGAAAATTGCGTAATATCTCATCAAGCGCAATCTGTACCTGATATAGACAATATTTAGCCGACCATTCGACGAGTGGAATGTCTAGTCTGGGACGCCCATCGTCTTCAAATTTCTTCAAGACGGCTGAGGCATAAAACATATAACTCAACGCATCCGCAAATCGCCCTGACAATTTCTCCTTACGTTTGAATGCCCCGCCGAGGATCATCAAAGCCAGGTCTGCCGTCACTGCGAATGCTGCACTCATTTGTCCCAGTCGTTTATAATAAGTCGCCATGCGTCCGGGCAACGGCGACTCAGCCAGGTGACTACCGCTGATGCCATATACAAAAGCCCGGCAAACATTTGTTACGAAGTAACTGATATGACCGAGTAAAGCGGTGTCGAAAGCCTGCTGCCCGACGCTTTCATCAATCTGTGTGGCCGCATCCATCTCCTTAACCAGGTAAGGATGACAACGTATCGCACCCTGGCCGAAAATTATCATGCTACGTGTTAGTATGTTGGCGCCTTCAACCGTGATACCTACCGGCACCGCTTGATAGGCTCGGGCAATGTAATTACTCGGCCCCATACAGATGCCACGACCGCCGTGGATGTCCATCGAATCGTTAATCACCTGGCGCATTTTTTCGGTATTGTGATATTTCAATATCGCCGTAATCACCGATGGTTTTTCACCGCTATCCAGCGCTGAAACGGTTAACAGTCTCCCGGCTTCCATCAAGTAAGCCAGGCCGCCGATGCGAGCCAGAGACTCTTCGACACCTTCGAATTTTCCGATAGAAGTCTTAAATTGTTTTCGAATACGAGCGTAAGCACCAGTTACCCTTGCACAGGATTTACCAGCTGCCGCTCCAACCGCAGGCAGCGATATACCGCGACCCGCCGAAAGCGACTCAACCAACATACGCCAGCCTTGGCCTATGTTTTCCTTGCCACCAATGACATAGTCCATCGGTATAAAAACATCCTTGCCACTATTTGGCCCATTTTGAAAGGCAGAATTCATTGGGAAATGGCGATTACCAATTTCTACTCCTGGTGTTTTTGCGGGTATTAATGCGCAGGTTATACCGAGATCAGCTTCACCGCCGAGCAAGCCATCAGGATCATAAACTTTAAATGCGAGACCCAGCACTGTAGCAATAGGGCCAAGGGTTATATATCGCTTTTCCCAGTTTAATTTCAAACCCAGTATTTTTTTACCTTCAAAGTCACCCTTACAGACCACCCCGGTATCTGGAATTGAGCCAGCGTCCGAGCCAGCGTCAGGGCCGGTCAACGCAAAGCAGGGGATCTCTCGACCATCGGCCAGTCGCGGCAAATAATGATCTTTTTGTGCTTCGCTACCATAGTGCAGGAGCAACTCAGCCGGGCCGAGTGAGTTAGGCACCATAACGGTCACTCCAACCGATATGCTACGTGCGGATATTTTCATTACCACACAGGAATGTCCGTAAGCGGAAAATTCGAGACCACCATATTTTTTCGGAATTATCATGCCGAAAAAACCATGCTCTTTCAGAAACGACCACATCTCTTCGGGTAAATCCATTCGATTATGAGTAATATCCCAATCGTCAATCTGGGCGCAAAGTTGATCGACAGGGCCATCTAAAAAAGCCTGCTCCTCATCACTCAATACCGGAGTTTTGTAGTGTAGTAACTGTCCCCAGTCAGGAGCACCTCGAAAAAGCTCCGATTCCCACCATACGCTGCCCGCTTCAATCGCATCGCGCTCGGTATCGGACATCGGCGGTAAAACTGCTTTGATTCGTTTTAACAAAGGATTCGAGAGGGATTTCTGGCGTATATCCGATACCCCTAAAAAAATCGTCGGCAACAGCAACAGCGCCCAGACAATCGTGCCCCAAAGCAAGCTGAATCCGCCAGACAGGGTAAATATAAACAGCGCAGCAGTGACGACAATTGCGAGGTATTTAAAGGATATTGAATAACGCGCTATGGTGAATAGCAGCGCGAATAAACCGCATAGAAAGACCAAAATATTCAAAGCAATGTCCAGTTAACCAGGTCGGTGATTTAGCTAGTCGTAGCAGTATATTATATCGAGTCTAACAACAAAACAAAGTTTCATATTAAAACTAATTTTCCTTGCTCATCTGCGGCAAACATTGACAGCCTGGTTCTGAAAAATCTAATCTCGAAAAAATAACTATCCAATAACTAAATTAGTTTATATAATAGTTCTATTATTATGGAATTATCGAATTATATTACTATCCTGTCGTCTTTAGCCCAGGAATCCAGATTGATTATTTTCCGTTTGTTAGTAAAAGCAGGGCCTAATGGAAAAACACCGGGAGAAATTGCTGAGCTGTTATCGATGCCGCCTGCGACGCTATCATTTCACTTAAAGGAGTTGCGTCTAGCTGGTCTGATAAACAGCCACAAACAGGGCCGATCTATCAGCTATTCAACCGATTACCAAACCATGCAAGCGCTTATACAATTTTTGAGTGAAGACTGTTGCAGCGATTCAATTTGTCACTAATAGAGAAGCTAATGAAGAAACTACATATTCACATTTCGGTTCCTGATCTGCCGCAAAGCATCCTGTTTTACAACAGCCTGTTCGGTTGTAATCCTTCTAAGGAGAAGTCCGATTATGCTAAATGGGAACTGGAAGATCCCCGGGTTAATTTTGCCATCTCCACCCGCAGCCAAACCATCGGGCTGGATCATCTCGGTATTCAGGTTGAAGATGAAGCCGAAATTAGCGAAATTAATGATCGTCTGAAACAGGCATCGCAAGTTCCTGGTGACATTAATAAGGGCATCTGCTGTTATTCTGAATCGTCAAAATCCTGGGCTGTCGATACGGCAGGCATTCCCTGGGAAAGCTTTGTGACCATGCAAGATGCCGA
>CAXMRQ010000082.1:0-57465 GCA_964196115.1 uncultured Gammaproteobacteria bacterium | reverse complement strand
CTACCATGCTATGAGTGGTTAATGACATAGAGAATTTCCATTATTTATCAACCCTAAAAATATTAAGGAGTAAGTAAAAATGAAAGTTTCATTCAAAAAAACAACACTAGCCCTGGCGTCGGTGGCTGCCCTTAGTCTCGGGGGCGCCGGTACGGCAAATGCCGCTACCGAACTAGTCGTCGTATCCTGGGGTGGCGCTTACACAGCGAGCCAGCAGAAGGCATATTCTGATCCCTACATGGCGAAGTACCCGGACATTAAAATTATTAATGACGATTCATCGAACGAGGCTGTTGCAAAAATTCGTGCCATGAACGAGGCTGGCAATGTTACCTGGGCCATAGTAGATGCAGTCGCTTCCTCAGCCATAACACTCTGTGAGGAGGGGCTGATTGAAGAGATCGATCACGACATTGCACTCACTCCTGCCCCAGACGGAACGCCTGCCTCGAAGGATTTCGGTGATTTGATCGTATCGCCTTGTTTCGTTCCGAATATCGTCTACTCAACCACCTTTGCTTATCGTACAGATCTAGTCAAGGTAGCACCGACGACTATCAATGACGTCTTCGATTTGAAAAAAATTCCGGGCAAACGTTCACTAGAGAAAGCTCCCATCGCTAATCTGGAATGGGCCCTGATCGCCGACGGCGTGGACCCGGATAAAATCTACGATACACTCGATACCGATGCTGGCGTAGACCGGGCTTTTGCCAAACTCGATACTATTAAAGACCAGGTAGTTTGGTGGGAACGAGGCGCGCAAACACCACAGTTACTGGCTGACGGTGAAGTAGTCATGGGTTCATCTTACAACGGCCGACTTTTCTCTGTTATTGAAGAAGAAAAGCAGCCTATTGCGATGATGTGGGACTGGCAGATGTTCGACCTTGATGGATGGGTTATTCCGAAGGGTGGAGCGAATCATGACGAGGCAATGAAATTTCTGAGATTTGCTTCCGAAACCCAACAGCTTGCTAACCAGGCCAAGTATATCTCCTACGGTCCGGCCCGCCAATCATCGGCACCCATGGTCGGCAAGCATGCCACGCTGGGCATAGACATGGCCCCGCATATGCCAACGGCTCCGGCAAACGCCAAACATATCATGTTATACAACTACTTGTGGTGGGCAGATCGCAGAGACGACCTGACCGAGCGATTTAATGCCTGGTTGGCGAGGTAATATTCGGTTGATACGATTGGGGTGGCCGTTGGCCTCCCCGATCTTTCCGAAAAAATAGAACAAGATTGACAAAATGAATTCAGTAACAGCGCCACCCGAAGTACTTACAACCGCAGATGGTAAGCCACTTAAAGCGAGTCTGGCACGTGCTCAGCGACGTCTTAAAATTCGCGCCTTACTACTGGTGCTGCCCTTGTTCCTGTTTATCATGGGTACTTTTTTTATTCCAGTAGCGGACATGTTATTCCGCAGCGTCGAGAATCAGATGGTCTCTGATATTATGGTAGAAACCGCGCCGCTGCTGCTTGAGTGGGATGACAGCAACGGTGAGCTGCCTGGCGAAGAAGTATTTGCGGCTGCTCAGGTTGATTTTGCAATTGGATACAAGGCAAAAACCATTCTCAAGGTTGCCCGGCGAATGAATTATGAAAAACCTGGTTTTTCCAGTGTATTCAGAAAAACTGCCCGCAAAGCAGATAAATTCGAACCTCCCTACAAAGAGGCCTTCGTCAAGACCCATAAAAAATGGGGCGACATAGAAACCTGGCGTTATCTGAAGCGGGAATCTGATAACTACACGCCATCGTATTACCTGGCCGCCCTGGACCTGAGTTATGGGCCGAGCGGTGAAATTTCACCTAAAACCGCAAAAGAGGCAATTTATCTCAAGTTATTCTGGAGAACACTGAAGTTAAGTTTACTGATTACCCTGTTGTGTTTAGTGCTCGCTTATCCGATCGCCTATTTACTATCAACCTTATCGGTTAAGACCAGCAACCTGTTGATGATCCTGGTTTTATTGCCATTCTGGACATCACTACTGGTAAGAACGACGGCCTGGATCGCGTTACTGCAACAGGAGGGGATTATTAACGACGTTTTGGTTGCTATCGGCCTTATCAGCAATGATGGCCGGCTGGCGATGATTCACAACGCCACCGGTACCGTGGTGGCGATGACACATATTTTGCTTCCATTCATGGTTTTGCCCTTGTATTCGGTGATGAAAACAATTCCACCGACCTATATGCGGGCAGCAAAAAATCTGGGAGCAACACCCACTGTCGCCTTTATTCGGGTTTATTTTCCCAACACCATGTCGGGCATGGGTGCTGGCAGTATTTTAGTATTCATTATCTCGATTGGCTATTATATAACGCCGGCGCTGGTGGGCGGTGTCGATGGCACGCTGATCAGTAATTTCATTGCCTATCACATGTCCATTTCACTCAATTGGGGTATGGCTGCCGCACTCGGGGTTATTCTTCTTGGTATCGTGTTGGTGCTTTATTATTTCTACGACAGAATTGTCGGCATCGACAATATGAAACTGGGCTAGCTTATGGCACTTCCAACGTATGCAACTTTGGGTGAGAGAATCTGGTTCTATAGTTTCAGAAGTATCTGTGCGTTAATTTTCTTATTTCTTATTATCCCAATCATCATCATTATCCCCCTGTCGTTCAACGCGGTGCCATTTTTCACCTTTACCGAGGCCATGTTGAATTTTGATCCGGCAGGCTATTCTCTAAAGTGGTACGAGGAATTTTTTAACAGTCTCAACTGGCAGGGAGCAGTCAAGAACAGCATGATTATCGCGCTGTTTTCCACCATACTAGCGACGACCCTGGGCACCCTCGCCGCGCTCGGGTTGAGTCGATCAATAATGCCCTACAGGTCGGTATTTATGGGTTTATTGATCTCGCCAATGATCGTACCACTCATCATATCAGCAGCGGGGATGTACTTTTTTTATTCCAGAATTGGTCTTCAAGGTACCTATCTTGGTGTCATACTCGCGCATGCGGCGCTCGGCACACCTTTTGTCGTCATTACCGTAACAGCTACGCTGACCGGTTTTGATCAGGTACTCGTTCGTTCGGCTGCCAGTCTGGGAGCAACGCCCACCAGGACTTTTTTCTTTGTCGTCATGCCCCTAATTCTTCCCGGTGTCATCTCCGGCGCTTTGTTTGCCTTTATCACCTCATTTGATGAAGTGGTGGTGATTTTATTTGTTGGCAGTTACGAGCAAAGAACGATTCCGTGGCAGATGTTCTCCGGCATCCGTGAACAGATTAGCCCAACCATTTTAGCCGTGGCAACCATATTGGTACTTTTCTCAATGGCCCTGTTAACCGTGGTAGAACTGCTGCGAAGACGCAACGAAAGACTGCGCGGCCTGACACCCAATTAGATTAAGTACTATTCGTACTGTATTCGGTTGTGTTACCAGGCAACTGAGGCAACAGCATGAAACCCGGTGATATGGTGTACTATCTGTACACCGATAAAAATAATACTGAAATCAAATTTGCCGCATCGGTGGTGTCGATCGTCGCAGAAGGCATTCACATAAGAGTAGGCCGTTTCGATGTTCTGTCGAGCAGGTTTGAAACTTTCGAATCAACCGTAGCAGAAGATAAACTCTCGCCAAGGTTAGTGCCCTGTAGCTTTGAGAACGAGCTCAACGACGCCTCCGCCCGTTAAGCAAGGTTAAATTTACGCCTAACGCTATTCGCGGCTTGCTGCCACTGTTAAGGATTAAAATTGCTCGCTACACTAAATGCTATTACGCCAATTTTCCTGATCATCGCGATCGGCTACCTGCTATACCGTACCCGCATCGTTGGCGAAGAAGTCTGGTCAGCGCTCGAGCATATTTGCTTTTATTTATTGCTGCCCTTTCTCATTATCCGTACCTTGAGCCGGGCTAACCTGGGCAGCGTCCCTATCGTCGATTTTGTGCTGGTTCTGATAGTCGCAATTATCGGCATGTCCTTTTTGTTGATTTTAATTCATACGCTCCTTCGCAACCGCTTCCCAGACAGTGGCCCCACTTTTACCAGTCTTTTTCAGGGCATAACACGCTTCCACGGATTTGTCGCACTTGCGACGATTGGTCCATTGTACGGTGACGAGGGTGTCACACTGGCCGCACTCGCGCTTGCGATCATGGTACCAATGCTGAATATGTTATCGGTAGTCGTATTGTCGTTGTATGGATCGGCTGCGAATAATCCTGAATTTAAAGCCGTATTCATGCGTGTTTTGAAGAATCCGTTAATTATTGCCTGCGCCACAGGACTGGCGCTTAACTGGATCGGAGTGCCCGATGTCATCTTCGATACGATTATTATAATTGGTAATGGTGGCCTCGGTCTGGCCCTGTTAGCGGTAGGGGCAGGTTTGCGTATCGGCCAGGCAGCCGATCAGAAATTACTCATTGCCATCGGCGTATTCACGCGGTTAATCGGCATGCCGTTAATGATTATCGGCATGGCCTGGCTGGTTGGGCTGGAAGGTTTACCACGAACCGTGGTGATAATCGCTGGCGCAGTACCAACTGCAGCATCGTCCTACGTAATGGCAAGAAAAATGGGTGGTAATGCCGAATTGATGTCGAATATTATGACTTTTCAGGTGATCGCAGCGATTGTCACGCTACCCGTTTTTATTTACATCGCCGAACATTATTAAATGTTCGCGATTATGATTCAAGTATTCGGCACCGGCGGTATTAATACGAAATTTCCGAAATGGGTTTTCTTCAGAAACTCCTGCTGTGCTTCGACAATATCTTCGAGCGCAAAAGTTTTTGCCACCAGCGGTACAATATCACCCTTTTCGATATACGAAATCAGGTTGGGGAATACCTGTTCATCCCAGGCGGTACAGCCAATCAGGTTGAGATCTTTCAGATAAAAACTGCGCATGTCCAGTGTTACCAGCGGCCCTCCGATCGCGCCCGAAGACGCATAACGCCCACCCCTTTTCAAAATCTCAATTAATTGCCCGAATGTGTCGCCTGCAACATTATCAATAACCACATCGATGCTATTTTTACCTAGCGATACGAGAATATCCGTACCTCTTTCAAGCACGCGTTCGACACCAAGCGAATATACCTGGTCGATTTTCGACTTTCCGGCGATAGCATAGACTTTAGCGCCCCGTCGTCTGGCTAATTGCACAACCGCTGATCCGACACCACCCGATGCACCGGTCACCAGTACGCTATCCCGATTACTGACTGCGGCTCGATGCACCATGTTCTCAGCGGTACCGTAAGCACAGGGTATGGTAGCGAGTTCGATGTCGCTCCAGTCGCAATCGACGGCAAAGACCTCGCTCGCAGGCACCTTTACATATTGCGCAAAAGCGCCGTCGAAATCGGAAGCCATCCAGAAATTTTCCATCGAAGCAAATCCCTCGCGGCGCATACAGGCGCGAACCAGCACTCGCGAGCCGAGCATACTCGAATCTTCACCCGCTGCTACTTCGATCACCCGCCCGCAACAATCAGTACCCTGAATCAGGGGAAATTGAGTAGACTCGTTCCAACCACCATCGGCGATGGTGGAATCCGGTGACGACTGCCCCGCTGCATCTTCGGTACTGCCGGTAACCGATGATGAATACCAGCCGAGACGCGTGTTAATTTCAGTATTATTAACACCCGCGGCGAGTACCTGAATCAGCACCTCACCTGACCCAGGTTGCGGTACCGGTACATCCTTGTATTCGAGCTTGTCGTACCCGCCGTTACCGGTCGTGACAACTGCTTTCATAGCTGTTTCGTCACCAGTAACGTCAAATCGACGCCGGGAATTTCTCAGGACAGGTTTTGCTGTCGTCATATCATTTCGTTGCTGGTAGTCAGACAAATAGAATAATCACCATTTTTAACAAAGTCGACCTGCATATAAAAAAATGCTATCTCGAGGGTAGACATCAGTACTAATGTTTCGTATACACCTCGTATCCAGCATCTTCGGGTTCATCGTCAACCATTTCCGCAGGGAATCCAGGCGCGAGTATTTCAACACCAGCCGCCGCCTCCAGACGTTTGATAATATTTGGCGAGAATTCACGCGAACCATAACGCGCCTGTCCGTCTTTAAAGATTTCCTGCATAATCGGCGCCAGTTCGAGCTTCAAATTACCGCGTTCGGCGACATCGTTGAACAGGCCGATATCCTTGCACACCAGATCCATGGTAAAGCTGATATCCCGACTGCCATTTAAGATCACCTGGCTTTCAGTTTCATGCACAAAAGAATTCCCCGAGGAAATGCGGATAGCCTCGTAAGTGGTGTTTAAATCCATCCCAGCGACCTCGGCGGTGACCAAAGCCTCGCACAAGCTCAGCAAGTTTGCGGTAGCCAGGTAATTGGTAACCACTTTTAAAACCGACGCCGAACCCAGTGCGCCGGTGTGCAAAATACGCCGCCCCATCGTCGTCAGCAGCGGTAATATAGTTTCAAATGTCGAGCGCTCGCAGCCGGCAAATATTGCTATATTGCCCGTCGCCGCACGGTGACACCCGCCCGATACCGGACAATCGACAGGATCTGCACCGACCGCCCTGACCTTTTCGCCGAGACGCAACACCTCGTCCTTGTCAGTGGTGCTCATCTCTGCCCAGACCTTGCCTTCGCCCAGGCCCGCGAGCGCACCATCTTCGGCTTCCATTACCGCTGCACTCGCCGCCGGACTTGGCAGGCAGGTAATTAATACGTCGACGTTCCTGGCCATTTCAAGCGGACTATCGGCCCATCTGGCACCACCATCGAGAAACGGCTGCGCGATATTCCTATCCAGATCGCGCACTGTCAGATCGATGCCGTTACGCAGTAAACTACCGGCCAACTTACCACCGACATTACCCAAACCTATAAAACCCACCTTTAGCATAACTCGCCCTGCTGAACTCTGTTAAAAACTGTCGCCTATTATTATCATTGTTGGCCTGAAATCATAGGCTATTTTCGCCCGCATCCTGGCAAACCGGAAACCATCCAATATCGATAAACTGGCAACAACATTTGCAGTGAATTGACAACTGGATTTCTACCAAAATGCTATTTATACTCGCCTCCTGAATCAACAGGTGAGCCGTTACGATGCCCAAATTAACCACTGTTTACTGGCGAGATATTCCTGCCCAGGTGATAGCCAAAGAACGTCGTGAAAATGCCAAACTGGTATTAACCGAACGCTTCGCCATAGCCATCGACAAAGCCGCAATGCGCGCCAAAATGGCCGGCACCGATGCCTACCTGGAACAATGGCGACAAGAAGCAGTGAACTGTGGCAAAGATTTACAGGCCGTCGTCGATGCGGCTGCCAGCGAGCTGGAACAAGCATATGATGATGACCGGCTTGCCGAACTGGTGCGTAGTGGAGGTGTTGAAGCGGGATAAATCGACTAATGTCGATTTATGCGTGTCTGATTGCTGATTTGCCGGGTTTCGCACACTAAGCCTCTCTTTACTCTGTAGTTATTTATGAGTAAGTGCGCGAGTTGCTTCTTTTGCTTGCCCAAAAGAAGTAACCAAGAAAAAGGCAGCCCAATCGTGTGGCCTACGGCTCCCTGGAAATGAACCGTCATTCCGGCCTCCGAGCCGGAATCCATTGGATAGCATTTGCTGCAGGCCCCGGAGGTCGCTTTTCAATGGATACCGGATCAAGTCCGGTATGACAGTGAGTTTTTCTTCTTTCCCCCTTTCAAGCCCTCGGCAAAATAGTGTTCAGATTAGGGTAAATTGGCAGGGATGCCAATTTAGGCCCGCTCGTGCCGGGAGCGCGTGTGGGCCGACCCTGATATGGGCGCTATTTTGACGAAATAAGGGCTTGTTCGGGGCGGCGCTTTTGGTTACTTTTCTCGCTGCAGAGAAAAGAGACTCGCGCACTTACTCCTGAGTTAACTACGGAGTAATGAGAGACTTAGTGTGCGAAACCCTGGCAAATTAATAAACCCCAGCAAACCCCACTCAACCAGGAGCCCAACTAAATCCCCCGAATCAAATCCCTACCCTCATTACGAGCATTATTAACCGCGGTACTCACCGCATAATACTGATAATTCGGCAGGGTATTAGCCAGCAAATCATCCGCATCACTGGTTTTTTCCGAGCTACAGTCGAGCCATTTCGCGTAATCATCGCTGGCTATATGCACCGGCATACGCTGATGAATTTCTGAAATCGCCTGCCTTGCTTCGGTAGTAATAATGGCGCAGGACTGGATTTCATTACCATTCGCATCCTGCCAGTGCTCCCAGATACCGGCCATTGAAAACAGACCGTGATCGATATGGCAGCAATAGGGCTGCTTGCGACCGTTTTCGACGCGCCATTCGTAGTATCCACTGGCGGCAATCAAACAGCGACGGCGGCGGTAGGCATTACGAAACGAAGGTTTTTCTGCCACTGTCTCGGCGCGCGCATTAAACATCCGATTACCCATCGACAGGTCTTTTGCCCAGGCGGGGATCAATCCCCAGCGAAACAAAGTGATTCCCTTATCGGTACGCGCGAGTACTGGTGTGGTCGGCGCAATATTATATCGAGGGCTAAAGATATCGGGGGGCGGCGCATTATAATGCTCCATGATATCTTTGACGTTAGTATCTAGAAAAAATCGTCCGCACATGAGATTACCCTTTACTGTTAACTCGACGATATCAATTGCCGGATTAATAGTTAAAAATATACCGCAACTTACCTGCAAAAACAGCATAATACCGCATCTAAAATTTCGGCGATTGTATGAGTCTGGTAAGCGCAAAAAATATCTATCACAGTTACGGCGACCAGCCGTTACTGGATCATGCCAATTTGACTATCGAAACGGGAGAGCGAATCTGCCTGATTGGCAGAAATGGCGCGGGTAAGTCGACCCTGTTGAAAATACTAATCCGTGCGATTAAGCCCGACGACGGCGAAATCAACTTCGCTCGAGACATACGAATAGCGGAGCTTAAGCAGGAAGTTCCCGACAACATGCAGGGTAGCGTATACGATTGTATTGCTGCCGGTCTCGGTTCCCTGGCTAACCTAATTACCGACTGGCATCACACATTACTCGATGCTTCGAGCGATCCATCCGCGTTGGCGCGCATGCAAAAATTGCAGGATCAAATCGAAGCCAATGACGCCTGGAACCTGGAAAATAGAGTATCAACAACCATTTCAAAACTTGGGTTACCCGCCGATACCGATTTCAACCAGCTTTCCGGCGGCATGAAGCGACGCGTGTTACTCGGTCAGGCACTGGTTGCCGACCCCGATTTATTATTGCTCGACGAACCGACTAACCATCTCGATATTGAATCGATTATCTGGTTGGAAGAATTTTTACGCCAGTTCAGGGGTAGCCTGTTATTTATCACCCACGATCGTACTTTTCTACAGGCGCTGGCAACCCGCATTGTTGATCTCGACCGAGGCCAGTTAACCAGTTGGCCCGGCGACTACCAGAACTTCCTGCGGGCGAAACAGGCGATGCTGGATACCGAAGTCACCCACAACGCCTTATTCGATAAAAAACTTGCCCAGGAAGAAGTATGGATACGTCAGGGCATTAAAGCCAGAAGAACGCGCAATGAAGGTCGTGTAAGGGCGCTTAAAAAGTTACGTGATGAACGCTCCCAACGTCGCGAAATGCAGGGCCGGGTTAATCTGGCGACACAAAAATCTGACCTGTCAGGCAAGATTGTAGTCGAAGCAGAGGATCTCGAATTTGCCTGGCCGGATAAGGCAATCGTCAAAAACTTTAACTGCAAAATACTGCGCGGCGAAAAAATCGGCATCATAGGGCCCAATGGTTGTGGCAAGTCGACACTGATCCAGTTACTGCTGGGTGACCTTACTCCTCAGCAAGGTCAGGTCAAACTCGGTACTAAACTCGAAATTGCTTATTTTGATCAACTTCGCGAAACCATTGATAATAGTAAAACGGTGCGCGAAAACATTGCCGACAAAAACGACCAGGTGACGGTCGATGGGCAGCCAAAACATGTCATAAGTTACCTGAAGAATTTCCTCTTTACCGATAAAAAAATAAATATGCCAGCGAAGGCGTTGTCCGGAGGCGAGCGCAATCGTCTGCTGTTGGCGAAGTTGTTCACGCGGTCTTTCAACTTCCTCATTATGGACGAGCCAACCAATGACCTGGACATGGATACACTCGAGCTACTGGAAGAACTGCTGGTCGAGTTCAAAGGTAGCTTGTTGCTGGTGAGCCACGACCGCACATTTATCGATAATATTGTCACCAGCACGCTGGTTTTCGATGCACCGGGAGAAGTGAATGAGTACGTTGGTGGTTACGATGACTGGTTAAGACAACGGCCATCGAAGACTGAACCCCTAAAGGCGAGTTCGACTCCAATCAAGCCAGAGAAGTCGAAACCCGCAATAAGTCCGCAGGATCAGAAAGAATTAAAAACATTACCGCGAAAAATCGAAAAACTGGAAAACACAATCGCTGAATTACAACAATGTTTTGTCGATCCAGAGTTTTTCCAGGGGGATCCGCAGCGCATCAGTGATGCTCAAAAACAACTCGCTGAAAACGAACAATCGTTGCAGCAATTATTCGAACGATGGGAACTACTGGAATCCTCAAAACCTTAGGCTCGCCAGCTGTCTCATGATCCAGATAAAACTTATCGCTACAATCGGGCAATGAAATGTTATGATTCGCGCATACTACAGGATTCACTTAACGTGGCGAATAATACAGAGGCAAATTCAGATAAGTTAGCGATCATTCCCCGAACCAGACACAATATTTCAAGGAAATCGATATCTGAAGCCGCACTAAAGGTTCTATATCGACTTACCAATTCTGGCTACCGTGCCTGTCTGGTTGGTGGAGGGGTTCGTGATCTGCTGCTGGGACTAAAACCCAAAGATTTTGATGTCGCGACTGATGCGACACCGGAGCAGTTGCACTCGCTTTTTAAAAATAGCCGTATCATCGGACGGCGATTTCGACTCGTGCATATTCGTTTCGGTCGCGAAATCATTGAAGTAGCCACTTTTCGCAGCCATACGGCCGACTCACCCAAAAACGAACTCAGTACCGAAGGTCGGATTTTACGCGACAATACCTTCGGTGAAATTCATGACGACGCGATTCGACGTGATTTTACTGCGAATGCTTTGTATTACGACATCGCCAGTTTCTCCATACTCGACTACACCGACGGCATCAAAGACGTAGAGGCTCGGACTTTGCGCCTGATTGGCGACGCTGAAACACGTTATCAGGAAGATCCCGTACGTATGCTGCGCGCTATAAGATTCGCGGCTAAACTTGATTTCGAAATTGAGAAATATGCGGGGGATGCGATTTTCAAATGCGGTCATTTGCTCGCGGACATTCCCTCTGCACGGTTGTTCGATGAAACCGTAAAACTGTTTCACTCAGGCAACGCAACCGGTGTTTTAAAGCTGCTCAGACACTACAATTTACTCCAATACCTGTTCCCGGCACTCGATGAGCTGTTGCACAACGAACCCGACGAGGCAATGCTGGATTTTGTCGACCAGGGCCTGGTGAATACTGATATTCGCATCAATAATAACCAGCATGTTTCGCCAGCTTTTATCTTCGCGATCATGCTGTGGCCTGTGGTACACCAACAGGCACTAAAATTACAGTCCGACAAAGTTAAAATTGTTCCAGCTATATTCCAGGCAGGGTCAGACGTGATGAGTCGCCAGCTGAAACACATTTCGATTCCACGCCGCTTCAGCCAGACGGCTCGTGACATCTGGACCTCACAGCCAAAATTTCAGCGCACACAGGGCAAACAACCCGAACGATTACTCGCTCAGCCCTGCTTCCGCGCGGCATACGATTTTATGTGCATTCAATCGATGGTTAGTCTAATACCCGCAAATTTGAGCCAATGGTGGACGGATTATCAACAAAATAATCAAGCCCCGTCATCCGATAGCCACAGGGCAAGGGATTCCGGCAACTATCGACGAAGACCGAGGAAAAATGTCGGCTGAGGACGTATACATCGGTATCGGCAGTAATCTGGGCGATTCGATTACGATCGTCCATGAGGCAATCAAACACCTGGGCAAGCTATCTAAAACGCAGATGATAAAATCTTCGTCACTGTATCAGTCGGGATCTATTGGTGACATTCCTCAGGACGATTACATCAACGCAGTCGCAGCGCTCAATACCGAGCTGCAACCAATCGATCTATTGCTCGAATTACAGGCTATCGAATATGCATTTTACCGGCAGCGTGATACTGCGCTTCGCTGGGGACCAAGAACACTGGATCTCGATATCATCCTGTTTGGTAACCGTTTTATCGGCGATAGCCACCTCACTGTGCCCCATCCCGAGATGCAGAATCGGTTGTTTGTGTTGAAGCCGCTACTCGAAATTAGCGGTGAAAAATACATTCCAGGTTTAGGCAGTCTCGAATACCTGATAGATAATGCCTCGCCAATTAAATTGACTATTGTTGATGACTGATCTGAATATGCAGACTCAACTCCGCTATATTGCTGTTGAAGGACCAATTGGTGTCGGAAAAACCAGCCTGGTTAAAAAACTGGCAGATAGTTTCGAAAGTGAGTTATTGCTAGAGAAGGCCGAGGAAAATCCATTCATAGCCAGATTTTACGAAAACCCTCGGCAATACGCCTTATCGACGCAATTATCTTTTTTATTACAACGCGCTCAACAGGTGCAGAGTTTTCGCCAGATAGACCTGTTTCAAAATTCGCATATCGCCGATTTTATGATCGACAAAGATCGATTATTTGCCGAATTGACCCTCACTAACGATGAGCTGAAACTCTACCAACAAATATATCAGCACATGACTATCGACGCGCCGCAGCCCGACCTGGTGATCTATTTGCAGGCACCGATAGATATATTGCGCGAACGCATCACTAATCGCGGTATCGATTACGAACAAAAAATTAAAGACGATTACCTGATGCGTCTATGCGAATTGTATACTCGTTTCTTTTACGACTACGATGAAGGCGCACTGCTCACGGTAAACACCCAATCGATTGATTTAATCAATAACCAACAGGATTACCAGGCCTTACTCGATGAAATTACTAATATTCGATCTGGACGCCATTATTTCAATCAGTCATCATTTGCCTATTAACCAGATAAATATTTTATGTATATTCCTAAACCGCTGGAAGACAAAATAACTGTCCCATATCTGAAGAAACTCAAGCAGCAGGGTGAAAAATTTGCCTGCCTGACCGCGTATGACTACAGCTTCGCTCGACTGGTCGAACAATCTGGGATCGAAGTGGTTTTGGTCGGTGACTCACTGGGCATGGTGATTCAGGGACATGATACTACGATCCCGGTAACGCTTGAGGATATTAAATACCACGGCTCAATAGTGGCGGCGGGTTTGAGTAACACCCTGTTGATGTTAGACATGCCATTTGGATCTCTCAATTCACCGCAACAGGCTCTCGATAACGCCAGTGAGTTGTTAAAGGCGACCCAGGCTCAGGTAGTAAAGCTGGAGGGCGGTATTACGCAAATCAAAACCGTCGAGATGCTGTCAAAGTTCGGCATTGCGACCTGCGCTCATTTGGGTCTGCAACCACAATCGGTGCACAAAATGGGGGGCTATCGCGTACAGGGTAAAAGTAAATCAGCGGCCGAACAAATGATCAATACCGCCTGCCAGATACAGCAGGCAGGCGCAGACCTGCTATTGCTCGAGTGCGTGCCAGCCAGTCTGGCAGCAGAGATTAGTAAATCCCTGGAAATTCCTGTCATTGGTATTGGAGCCGGGGCCGATGTAGACGGTCAAATCCTGGTGCTACAGGATATTTTGAATATTACCGATGGCAAAAAACCCAAGTTTTCGAAAAATTTCATGCAAGGCCAATCCACTATTCAGGAGGCTGTCAGCCGTTATGTCAGCGAAGTCAAAAGTGGCCAGTTCCCAGATCAGTCGCATAGTTTCTCCTGAGTAAATGCCCATGGAACAGGCAAACTCAGTCAGTGAACTGAAACAATATGTTCAGCACTGGAAGGATCACAATCAATCGATTGCTTTTATTCCAACCATGGGGAATTTGCATCAGGGCCATTTATCGTTAATCGAAAAGGGCCAGTCATTATGCGATCGATCAATATGCAGTATATTCGTCAATCCGATGCAATTTGGTCCCAACGAGGACTTCAATCACTACCCCCGTACGCTGGATAAGGATATCGAACTTCTCGAGTCTGTTAATTGCGACCTGGTATACATGCCAACAGCATCTGAACTTTATCCGCATGGACTGGAAAATATCAGCCAAATTTTTGTCACCAATCTAACCGAAACATTTGAGGGTGCGCATAGACCCGGCCACTTCACCGGTGTTGCTACCATAGTTGCAAAATTATTCAATATCGTCAAAGCGGACATTTCTGTGTTTGGAAAAAAGGATTTTCAACAATATTGCGTGATCAAAAAAATGACACAGGACTTAAATATGGATGTCGAAATAATTGGCCAGGAAACTTCACGCGAGGCCTCGGGCCTGGCCATCAGTTCGCGAAACCAGTATCTCAGTGAGGCCCAAAAATCGCAGGCGGCTTTAATTCATATAACACTACAGGATACCTCGGAGCAGATATTAAATGGTGATCATAATTTCGATTTGATCGAAAAACAGGCCATCGAACGCCTCGATCAGGCAGGATTCGATACCGATTATTTTAGCGTCTGCAACGCTGATAATTTAAAACCAGCTACCCCGCAAGACCGCAAACTGGTGATTCTGGTAACCACTCGTTTAGGCGACACCCGTCTGCTGGATAATATTGAAATCGACCTCTGGTAAGCCAGCCTCTATCGGCCAGGAGCCTGTCGGACTCCTAGTATAATGCTTGCATCGCCTTGATTCGTTGGCCGACTTTATGACGCAAATCGGGAGGTTGCAATACTTCAACTTCGGGGCCGTGTTTTAGGATATCCATTATCAACTCGGTATCCTGACTGTAGGGGATTTGCAAAATATAAAAACCAGACTCATCATAGCAACTCTGCTGCTGCGAATGCCATAATTCTCGTGATACCCAGCGTGCGATTTCGGGACTGAACCGTAACTCGGCCTGATGCGTTTCGGCACCCGAAAAAATTCCATAACCACTCGCCAGTTCATCATTCAAATACTGTTCATTAATATCCTTCGCCGTTTCTGCCAGTATCTCCACCTGTTTAATCGCGTCTATGGAAAAACTGCGCAGCCCTTTGCGCCAGTGGCACCAGCTATCGAGATACCAGTTATCGCGATAGTAGATCAGACGTTGCGGTGATATCTGACGATTACTTTCGCTATCTAGCTGGCGGCTGTAATAACATATTTGCAGGCGCTTGCGTGTCAGTAATGCCTGGCTAACAAGCTGAAAATTTTGACTTCGGTAGTTCTTCGCTGCTACCGGTAAGATGCGAATACGTTTCGAAATTTCTTCGGCGCTGTGATCACCCTTATCGAGTAACAGGCGGATGCGCGATTGCAGCGGCTTAACATGACTGGACAATATTCCCGGCTGCAAATTATCCAGCAGCGCATCCATACTCAGCAATGCCAGGATTTCACTGGTATTAAACCACAAACCCGGTAATTGATAATGATTTGCGCCCGCCTCGTCATTGTCGTACCGATATCCCCGGTTTTCACGATCCCATACTATCGGTGCTGCGAGTCGATCACGCATATATTCCATATCACGTTTGAATGTAGCCGGAGAAACTTCAAGCGCCTCAAGGAACTGCACGCGAGTTACCAGACGCTGGTTAGACAGCATCTGGTCGATAATATAAAATCTTTCGGTTCTATCCATTATTCAAATTATTTCTCTATAGCTCATCTTATGAGCCACTCGCAGGCGGATAATAGCAGCTATCAACAATGCAGAGGAATCACGATGTCTATAATCGGTCAAATATTGTATAAAATTAGTTCATACTGCCGCTGTCGCATTATTAACGGGGTGGATCAACGACCCTATCTAGAGCGATATCACCTGTTAAAATTACCTTTTAACTATCAGGTTTATCTACATCGTTTTGTTGCCAGCGATCCGGGGCGTGGTCTACACAACCATCCCTGGAAGTCGGCTTTTTCTTTAATCTTAAGTGGAAAATATGAAGAAATACGAATGGCAGATTCGACTCATAACAATACGCTACAAACACGAATGGTGCGTAGCGGGCGTTTCAACTGGATCAACGGCAACATATTCCACCGCATCAATTTGATCGACAACATAGAGGTCTGGACGCTTTTCATACATGGCCCGAAAGCCAGCTCCTGGGGCTTTTTAAAACAGCAAAAACAGCGCTACGCTTTTCACGATCACGATCAGTTAATTACCCAGCAGACCAATCCTTTGTGGTGGAAGACAGCAGCCAGGCCGCTCGATTTCCCGGCAATGCGACAGTCGGCTGATTTTGTCAATGGTGCCGAAAATCGCCACAAAACAGCGGCATAGGAGGCTAGGAGCCTGTCGGACTTAGGCTGTGGTCTGCTGCGGAAAAGCCGGATTTGGCCATATTTTGAGTTCTTTTTCGTCAAATAGAACTACTATTTTCCTTAAAAGAACTCAAAATCTGACTCAAACCGGTCTTTCCCTCGACAATTGCTCCTGCATTGCCTAAGGGCACCTACTGTTGGCGCCTAAAAGCGCCTACTGTTGGTGTTCTACTACCGTACATCCTGTACATATCGTGACGACCACCTAAGTCCGACAGACTCCTGGCTATTTCAGGTATTTGGCGTGGTAGTCAAAATGCGCGTCGATGAAACTGGCGATAAAATGATAGCTATGATCGTAGCCTGGCTGCATGCGGATGGTACAGGGTTGGCCCTGCGCTTCGCAGGCCGCCTGCAGATTATCCGGCTGTAACTGGCCTTCATGTAAGAATTCATCACCATCACCCTGATCGATCAGGATATCCGCTACCCTGGCCCCGTTCTCAATCAGGCAGGTAGCATCGTAAGCTTGCCAGTCGGACCTGTTATTCCCCAGATAAAGATCGAAGCAGCCCTGTCCCCAACCGCAGGCGACTGGATTAGTAATCGGCGCAAAAGCAGAAACCGAGCGGAACATCCGTGGATTTCTTAGCGCGCAAATTAAAGCCCCGTGCCCACCCATAGAATGGCCGCTGATGGACTTAACACCCGGCATTAAAGGAAGATTTTGTTCGATCACCTCGGGCAACTCAGTAACGACATAATCGTACATTTGATAGTGCTCAGACCAGGGTTGCTGCGTCGCGTTAACGTAAAACCCGGCGCCCTGTCCCAGATCGTAACGATCAGGTTTATCATCAACCTGTTCACCGCGCGGGCTGGTGTCAGGAAATACGACGGCTATGCCATGCTTCGCAGCGAAGCGCTGCATGCCGGCCTTGGTACGTGCATTGTCATCGGTACAGGTAAGCCCTGAAAGCCAGTATAAAGCGGGTACTTTTTCGGTTTCAGCCTGCGGCGGCAAATAAACCGAAAATGTCATTTCACAACGGCAGGTCTTCGAGTCATGAATATAACGATTCAGGTATCCGCCGCTTTCCTTGACACTTTCGATCTCTTTCATGCGCTGTATACCTTAATAAATGATCACTGAACGAATACTTTCGCCACTATGCATTAAATCAAAGGCGCGATTAATGTCTTCCAATGGCATGGTATGGGTGACCATTTTGTCGAGTTCAATTTCCCCACTCATGTAACGGTCTACATAACCCGGTAACTCGGTTCGCCCTTTGACACCGCCAAAAGCGGTACCCTGCCACTTACGCCCAACCACCAGATTAAAAGGTCGTGTTTTTATTTCTTCGCCGGCCCCGGCGACGCCAATAACAGTGGAAACACCCCAACCCATGTGAGTACATTCGAGCGCATCACGCATTACGTGTACATTACCGATACATTCGAATGAGTAATCAACACCACCACTGGTCATTTCCTGGATATATTCACTTAGCGAACCATCAACTTCTTTCGGATTAACAAAGTCGGTCGCACCGAGCGATTTTGCAATCTCCCATTTTGCCGGATTGATATCAACCGCCAGGATTCGTCCAGCCTTTGCCATAACCGCACCCTGTATCACCGATAATCCAATACCGCCGAGGCCGAATACCGCAACCGTCGAACCGGGTTCGACCTTCGCAGTATTCATCACCGCGCCGATGCCAGTTGTGACACCGCATCCGAGCAAACAAACCTTCTCTAGTGGTGCAGCTGGATTAATCTTTGCCAGCGCGATTTCAGGCACCACGGTATATTCGGAAAAAGTGGAACAACCCATGTAGTGATAGATATCCTTGCCGTTTTGAGAGAATCGACGTGTGCCGTCCGGCATATAACCGGTCCATACGGTACCCGCTATAGACTGACACAGGTTTGATTTTTTTGAATGGCAATATTCGCACTCACCACATTCAGGTATATAGAGTGGAATCACATGATCACCCGGCTTTAAATCTTTCACACCAGTTCCACATTCGACTACCTCGCAACCCCCTTCATGCCCCAGGATGGCAGGAAATGCACCTTCAGGGTCATTACCCGACAGAGTGAAAGCATCGGTATGGCAAACCCCAGACGCAACGACTTTCAGTAAAACTTCTCCTTCACGTGGTCCTGCAACTTCAACTTCTTCAATTTGCAGGGGTTTTTTTGATTCCCAGGCGACAGCGGCTTTACATTTCATCGTTGATCCTCTTAGGTTTTTATCGAGCGAATTATGGCGTGCAGACTAATTTGATTGACTCGCACAGTCAACAATCGGTTAATGCTGGAAATCTCTGAATTTTGTACAACAAAAATTGAATCAATTGGTATTTTTTCACTCAAAACACTGTTATTTAATCAATTTAACGCACGGAGTAACAAATGAGGTTTAACTGGATCAACGAAAACAGAATCCTGATTTTATCGGCGCTATTTCTGGCCTTTCTGGCAAGTTATTTCACCGCTTCAGCGGGCTCCAAAAATGGCTTCGATATTTCTAACGCATCTATTCCAGTCGATCAAATTTTGGCTGGAGGCCCTCCTAGAGATGGTATACCGGCGCTCTCCGACCCGAAGCTGCTTAACGCCGTTGACGCCAGCTATCTACAGCCCAATGATCGAGTGATTGGTGTTGAGCTAGACGGTATAGCACGGGCGTATCCGATAGCCATATTGAACTGGCATGAAATCGTCAATGATGAAATAAGCGGTCAAAAGTATGCTGTTACCTACTGCCCTCTTTGTGGTACAGGCGTCGCGTTTCGTTCCAACGTGGCTGGTAACATAACCGAGTTTGGTGTTTCAGGATTGCTCTATAACAGCGATGTTTTGTTATACGACAAAAAAACCGAGTCGTTATGGTCACAAATTATGGGGGAAGCCGTCGCCGGAAAATTGCTAGGTGAAAAGCTGAATCCCATTCCGATTAGTCACACAACCTGGCGTGACTGGTTAGCCCGGCATCCGAAGACAAAAGTATTATCCACCGATACCGGTTATTCTCGCGACTATGATCGAAATCCCTATCAGGGCTATGAACAGTCCCGACAATTGTATTTTGCAGTTAATAACAGGGCGCCGGAAACTTACCATCCAAAGGAGCAGGTGATTGGCCTCGAATTCAACGGTGTATTTAAGGCATATCCCTTTGCCGAACTGGAGAAAAATGCGCAATCCCGTTTCAAAGACAGCGTTAATGGTATCACTGTCTTCGTCGACTGGGACGGTGCTAACCAGTCAGTCACTTTATCAGACAGCAAAGGCGTCAAAATTGCCGGAATCCAGGGGTTTTGGTTCGCCTGGTTTGCGTTTCACCCAGACACGCTCGTATTCCAGGCCGATTGACACACTAGTACTCCTTCAATGATATATCTATAAACTGAATCCGTAAGTTCAGGTTTATTATTAATAAGCCTGATAAGTTCAGGCTCGATTAATATTTGCCGGTCTATAATTTGATTCAATTTCGTTACTCGCTGTAAACGGTTTAATGTGCCAAAATCGTTTCATTTTTCACAATTCAATCAAATTGCTACCACCAAGACTTTTTATTGTTACGGGTCTATTTCTGAGCCTGTTTTTTGAGCAGATTTTAGCCGATGAAAATTGGGCCCTGTGCCACGCGCCCAGTTTTGTGTATGTTGAAAATCATGACTCCAGCCAGTCTGCAACCGAGATACAGGCTGCACGAATGAGTCGAGATGATAACGATTTAGTCCGATTTAGCGGGCAGGTCGAACTGGCTCGCGCCGGGCAAAAAATTAGAGCCGATGAACTGATTATTGATAATCTGGCGGAACAATTGCAGGCAAACGGACAGGTTATTTTCGAGGATGCCAATTTCCGACTCCGATCCGAGACCCTACGTCTAAACCAGAAAACCCAATCGGTGCGATTTAATTCGGCCGAATTTGAGCTACCCGGTCAGCACGCACGTGGTAGTGCAGGGGAAATTATTAAGATCGACGACTCGCGTAGTCGATTTCAGGATATTTTATACACTTCTTGCGACCAGGATGATCGGGACTGGCACCTGAAAGCGAGTGAGCTGAATATTGATCAGAACAGCGGTCGCGGAAGCGCAAAAAATGCCACGCTATATTTTCACAATATTCCATTTTTCTATCTTCCTTACATCATGTTTCCAATCGATGATCGAAGAATGTCGGGAATGTTAACCCCGTTAGTCAGCTATTCTGACGCACTCGGTAGCAGCCTGGCCGTGCCGCTTTACTGGAATATTGCGGAAAATATCGATACCACGATTAAGCCGGCATGGTTTAGCAAACGAGGGTTGCAGTGGAATAGTGAACACCGCTACCTGTTGAGCAATCAGCAAGGCCAGCTTGATCTATCTTATCTGGATGACGACCTAACAGATGACCGCCGATGGCTAAAAAAATGGCAGCATAAAGGTGATTTGGTTCTGAATCTAAAGGCCGATATGCTGTTGCAGGAAGTCTCTGATGATTTATATTTCAGCGATTTTGCTGCACTCAGCTCTGAAGGCGATGACATTGATTACCTTGAGAGGCACATAGCCATCAGTCATAGCAATGAATTCTGGCAAAGCCGCCTGTCGTGGCAGGACTATCAAACCATCGACCAAAGTATCGCCATATCCAGTCAGCCCTATCAACGCCTGCCCGGGCTCACCATTAACAGCCAGTTCGGTGCATTAGATAATGGCCTGCAATTTGACCTGCGCAATGAATGGGTTAAATTTGAGCGTGAAGGCAGCGTAACCGGCTCTCGTCTGCATATAGCCCCTTCGCTAGCCTGGTCAAAAAATACTAGCTGGTATTTTTTCAAACCAAAACTGCAATACGCACTCAGCCAGTATGAGCTTGACAATAACAGTCCAAACGACAATTCCATATCCCGCACAGTGCCGACTTTCAGCCTCGATAGTGGCCTGAATTTTGAGCGAATTTTTAGCGCTAGTAAAGGCTGGATACAAACCCTCGAACCGCGTTTGTTTTACCTGAATACACCGTTTGAAGATCAAAGCATAATTCCCGATTTCGATACCGGGTTACTTTCTGAGTCCTACGACAATTTCTTTAAAACTAATCGTTTTAGTGGATTTGATCGAATTGGTGACGCAGACCAGTTCACATTGGGCATTGGTTCTCGAATCATTAGCACCGCTAGCGGAGCCGAACTACTCAATATGGCTGTCGGACAGATACATTTTCGACAGGATCGGCAGGTGAGCCTCAACAACACCACAGTAGTTGATCCTAAATCGAATTTGATCGTGCAATTGACGATGACGCCAAGCGCAAACTGGAAAATAACTTCGAAACTGGTGCGCCAGCAGCAAACTAAAGACCTGTCGGAAAAAAATCTTTCCATCAATTACCAAAACCAGGGATTCGCCGCTAATATCGAATACTTTTTCACCGATCAAGTGTTGGAACAATCACTACTATCGGCGGTCTACCCTGTGAACGAGCGCTGGACAATCGTTGCCAAGTATCATCAATCTGAACTGTTTGATAAACCGGTCGAAAATTTATTCGGCCTGAGCTATGAATCCTGTTGCTGGGGCTTTAAAATACTCGCCAGCCAAACCAGCGACAATAATTTTATTGAAACTGATCGGGCAATTTATTTTGAATTGACGTTAAAAGGTTTGACCCAGGCTGGTCAAGACATCGATACAAAACTAACGAATTCGATTTCTGGTTACCAGGCTCGATTTTAAACAAATACAGGTCGCAATACTTCATTATCATGATTCGTAAATTAATAGTATTTTTGATTTTAGCCTCCAGCATGCAACTGACATTAGCAGCGCAGGTTCTAATCGATGCAATCGTCGCAATAGTCGATGAGGATGTGATTTCAAAACGCGAGATTGATGCCAGAGTTAAATTGATTCGTAACGATTTCACCAAGGCAAACAAAACCCTGCCTGCAGCGGAGGCTTTGTATCGACAGGTGCTGGAAATCATGATTAACGACTCGGTAATGCTACAGGAGGCGAAAGACCGTGGTATAAAAATAACCGATGGACAGTTGAATCAGGCAATGCAGAGGATTGCTCGCGAAAACAAACTGAGCCTGGCTGGATTTCGCCAGATATTAATAGAAAATGGTTTCGAATATGGCGTATACCGCGAGACCTTGCGCCAAGAATTGACGATTGATACCTTGCGTAAACAATATTCGACTCGAAGTTCATCCGTGACCGAAGCCGAGGTCGACGATTTTTTGCGCCGAACAGGCAACGATAGCATTGATTATGAATACAAGTTGTCGCATATTTTAATTGCCCTGCCGGACGCAGCTTCGCCGGAGCAGGTGAACACAGCCCTCGAAACCGCAAATCAGATAATCGGTCGTCTCCGACAGGGGGAACAATTTGCAAAACTGGCAAATGAGTATTCTGCAGGCTCGAACGCACTGCAAGGCGGCGATCTCGGATGGCGTAAAAAAGCCGAAGTGCCTGGTCTGTTTTCTAAGGCAATCCTCGAAATAGCGCCCGGGGAATCTGCCGGTCCGATTCGAAGCGCCAGCGGATTTCATATCGTATTACTCAGTGATCGGCGCAATTTTCAGCAAGTACTGACAGAGCAAACACGCTCACGCCATATATTAATTCGTTCTAACGACCTAATTTCCGAAGAAGATGCTAAAAATCGTCTTAACGAACTACGCACACAAATTCTTGGCGGCGAAGACTTTGGTAAGGTGGCGCGACTTTACTCGGTCGACTACAGCTCCGGAGCCGAGGGGGGCGACATCGGCTGGATGGAGTCCGGCGCCACAGTACCAGAATACGAAGCAATCGCAAAAAATCTCGCATCGGGTGAAATTAGCCTTCCTTTCCGCTCTCAGTTTGGCTGGCACATAGTCGAGGTAACGGGTCGCAGAACCGTCGATGAAACCGAGGAAAGTAAACGTCGAAAGATTGAGTCGCAACTATTACGGCAAAAACAACGTGAGAGCTATGACATATGGAAGCGACGCCTCAGGGACGAAGCTTACGTAGTTTTTGCTGATGCAAAGACTTAGGAGGCTGACCAAGAATAGAAGGTCTACTGCGGAAAAGCTGGATTTGGGCAGATTTCTCCATTTTATCGTTAAATATGAGTAACTTTTTGCCTCAAAAATGAAAAAACCTACCTCAAACCAGCTTTCCCTCGCTACGACCCCTATTCTCGGTCAGCCTCCTTGCCCCTGCATCGCAATAACGTCAGGCGAACCGGCAGGCATCGGGCCAGATATTATTGCCGCTATTGATGCCTGTAGCTATAACGCGAGACTGATAATAATCGGGGATCGTGAATTAATAGAGTCACGCAACAAGGCATTAAATCCCGACCTTAATTTTGTCGAATACCAGCCCGGGGCCAGGTCCTCTGGAAAAGCTCAGCTTGAAATATTACATATACCGCTAGCAACGCCCTGTAAAGCCGGAATCCTGGATCAGGAGAACGCCAGCTATGTGCTTGAAACATTAAAACGCGCTTGTAACGGTTGTCTGGAGAAGGAATTCGATGCAATGGTTACCGCTCCGGTGCAAAAGGACATCATTAACCAGGCAGGTATAGCATTTAGTGGTCACACCGAATTTTTAGCTGATATCTGTGGTGGCGTCAAACCGGTCATGTTATTGGCTGCAGACAAACTCAGAGTCGCGCTCGCGACCACGCATTTACCCCTACGGCAGGTAGCCGAAGCAATCACCACTGAATTGATTATTCAGATCCTCGATATTCTAAACCATGACCTGCAATTAAAATTCGGATTGCGGCGACCACATATAAAAGTCTGCGGTCTCAACCCCCATGCAGGGGAGAATGGATACCTGGGGCGCGAAGAGATCGAGCAAATATCCCCGGCTATAGGAATTATGCAACAAAAAGGTCTGAATATCAGCGGCCCATTTCCGGCTGATACTGTATTCACGCCACAAAATTTGATCGATGCCGATGCGGTTCTGGCAATGTATCACGACCAGGGACTACCAGTATTGAAACACGCAGGATTTCACCGTGCGATCAATACCACGCTCGGGTTACCAATCATCCGCACATCAGTAGATCATGGCACCGCCCTGGATCTCGCCGGAAGTTCCCGTGCCGATACCGGGAGTCTTTTGACTGCGATAAGTTCAGCTATATTCCAGACCGAGTGTGTGACAAGAAATGCAACGAGCTCGTAAACGCTTTGGTCAGCATTTTTTGCATGACAGGAATATAATTGACAGAATTATTCGAGCGATCAGTCCACAACAGGATGACAATCTGCTCGAAATCGGCCCCGGTCGGGGGGCCTTGACTCTACCTCTTCTCAAACATTGCAAACAATTTACGGCGATCGAACTGGATCGCGATTTAATTCCAGTTTTACAACAACAGGCATCTCAGAGCGGCAAGTTAAATCTGATTAACACCGACATCCTGAAGTTTGACATTGACAGTTTACTCTGCTCGGAGAACTTAAGAATTGTCGGTAACCTGCCTTACAATATCTCTACACCGTTAATGTTTCATCTGATGAATTCGATCAGCCACATTCAGGATATGCATTTTATGGTGCAAAAAGAAGTTGCCAAACGTATAGTTTCCGAAGCCGGTTCACGGAGTTATGGTCGCCTGTCAGTGATGATTCAGTATTTTTGCCACTGCCAGTATTTATTTGACGTACCACCCGGTTGTTTCACACCACCACCAAAAGTTGATTCTGCTATCATTAGATTGACGCCGCACGCTACTTCAATAGCTGGCGTAAAAGACTTCGCCAGATTTTCAGAGATTGTGCAGGTCGCGTTCAGCCAACGTCGTAAAACTATTTCGAATTCACTGAAGTCTGTTCTACCCCTGGAATCGTTTGACATCTGTCAGATCGACAAACGCCTACGCGCCGAGAATTTAACCTTACAGAACTTCGTCTGCCTGGCTAATTCGGCATTACCCAAATCAGCATTATCTGACCAAACTCATGACTAAACCAATATTTTCATTGATAACCGCAATGGATAGTAACCGCCTGATCGGAAAGAATAATACTTTGCCCTGGCATCTGCCCGCTGACCTTGCATTTTTCAAACAAACCACTATGAGCAAACCAATCATTATGGGTAGAAAGACTTTTACTTCGATTGGAAAGGCGCTACCGGGTCGGCAAAATATCGTGGTCACGCGCGACAGCAACTTCGACGCACCCAATTGCAAAGTCGCTGCTGGTATCGATCACGCGCTATACCTGGTAAAAGACAGTAAAGAAGCCATGTTAATTGGTGGCGCCAGTCTCTATGAGCAAACTATAGATCGAGCCGATATAATTTATTTAACATTGATTCACCATGAGTTTACAGGTGATACCTGGTTTCCTGAAATTGATCCAGAATGCTGGAAACTAGCCTCTCGGTATGATTTTAATGCCGACGAAAAAAATCAATTCCCTTATTCTTTTGTAAAGTATTCACGGGAATTATAATTTTATTTGGAGTAGGATTGCGTTCCACAAAAAAGTGTAGATAAACGGATCGTCTAATATGGATAAAAATATTAGCGAGGAGACCACTGAAATGGAAAATCGCAGCTATATTATCGGCCGAGAAGGTCATATTTATATTAATGACCCCACCGTCAGCAAGCAACACGCTGAAATTCAAATTATCAGCGGTGAGGTATATCTGCGCGATTTAGGCTCTACCAACGGAACTTACCTGATTAAAAACCAGAGGCTTGTGCCATTTGTCGAAGGCTATGTGCAGCTTCACCAAATGATAGTGCTGGGTAACAAGCAGCATAGTGTAAAAAGTCTGCTGGAAATTGCCGGCGCTTTCGCGGCCTGATCTTTCTACAATTTTGGATGCATTTTACCCCCCAGTGCTCTGGAGGGCTATTTGACAACCACTGAAGATTCAGAAAATCTTAAATTCCAGCTGCGATCAGAATAATTCCAAGAATCCATTTCCACATACTATCGGATGAATCTTCGACTTTTTCCTGTTGTTGAGGAACAATCACATTAAACTGTGTTGATTCCTCGGTATCGAGCAAACCTGAAGGAATCGTAACATCATCAAGAACAGCCAGTTCATCTCGTGATGCCGTGCCGTACTCCCCTATTGCCATCAGAATCTGCACGTCATCCTCGGTGGTCAATGTAATAATGCCTTGCAGAACAACGGCATGTAATTTTGCATCGGGATCATTACGACCGACAGTTTGATTGCAATCGTCCAGCTTGCAAAGCTTGATCACATATTCAGTGCCCCGTATTCCGATTGTTGCCAGACCGGTTTGAACCTGATAATTGGACAGCGCGCTAGCACCGATTGAGCCGGTAATTTTTCTTAATCCACCCCTAATTAGATCAAGAATACTACTACTGTTTTTATCAAATCCAGAGGTAATAACATAGGTGCTGATCTTTATGATCGAATCTTCCTTTAAATAAATTTCGGCACCATCGTCCATGGCAATATACGCTGTCGAACCCATTCCAGTGGTGATGCGATCACCCTCGTAAATGGGAGAATTAATTTCCAGGATCTGGGTTTCGCCGTTCAAATCTTTGACAGTAACCCGTCCTTTCTGACGCGCAACGTAACCGACTTTACTTTTATTACTGACCACCTGCTCGGCGACACGTTTTATTTCCACCAATTTGAGACGTGAACCAGCAACCAGGCGATCCGAGTTAGGATGAAATGAATAGGGATTCAGCTCGATTAATTTGTTTTTAATGTCGAGCCATAGTTCGACTTCGGTAGGATAGATTTTACGTACAATTTGATCGATCGACATACCTGGACCCACATGCAAAATAACTCGGGAAGATGGTTCCAGTTCGACGGCCACCTGGGCCACTGCCGATTGCGCAAATAATACCAGGGCAATAATAGTTAAAGGGGCAAAATTTAATTTTTTCATCAGGTTTATTTAACTCCCAAAAGGGTGATATCTTCTGCTTTTTGCAGCGCCTGGCTGACAAAACGTGCGGTCACTCGCAAAATTGCGAGATCGTTTTCATCGAAGTCGTTATTAGAGTTATTATTTACCACTTCAATCACTCCGTATGTTTTGTCATCGATATACAAAGGCGCGCACATCAACGCATTGGTTTTAAAACCGACAACCCGATCTATCTCAGGCGACCACTGAGCCGATTTTCGCACATCGGCGACCAGTATCGGTTCCCTGGTTATCAATACATTCCCTATAATTCCGACATTTGGTTTGATACGGTGATTAAGCAACTGCTTTCTGGCTTCGCCAACCACATCTGCAAATACCAGTTCACCGCTTTCATCATCAACTAAAACCAACGATCCGTTTTCAGAGTCACAGGCATGTAACACCAGAGACAACAGCTTACTGATCAACTTTTCCACATCAAACACTGCGGAAAGCGCGCGCATCGTATCGTCCATTTGAATCAAGGCTCGGAACGCTTGCTGATGCCGAGTCAGTCGTACATTGATTTGCTGATTAAGAGCTTTGAGAGCCTCGTTTTCTTCTCTCAGCATCTGAACTACATCGCGCCGATCAATAGCCATTTAAAACACCACATAGTTTCCAGGATTATAACTACAAAACTGACCGCGCAACCTAATAATAAGGCTGAAAGGTTCTGTTTAGGCGACAAAGGTCAACATTTAGTACTAAGTCACATTCTAGCTTCAAAATAAGTCTACTTAAATAGAAATACCTACTAACAATCGACATCAAACCACCGAGGCTCGCGGGTATCTATTCGCAACGCAACAAATTTGCGCCCCCAGACACAGCCTCCATCTATCGCAAAGTGCCGACCATAGACACCAAATTTAAGCGTCGACCAATGTCCGAATATGATGCGAGTAGCTGTATTTATTCTCAGATTTTTCTCAAACCAGGGCACCAGGCCTGCGCTTGCATGTTGCTGTGGGCCACCTTTTGCCTGGTACTCAAGTCGACCATCAGCGGTGTAGAAGCGCAGACGTGTGAGTATATTGGTAATACAACGCAATCGATCTATGCCGGTTAAATCTTCTGACCAACGATCCGGCTGGTCTCCATACATCTGTCTAAAAAAGGACTCGCTGCTTTCAGATCGCAATACCCGCTCTAGTTCACTCGCATATTCAATCGCCTGGGCGATACTCCAATTGGCATCTATACCTGCATGCACGAGAACAAAATTTAAATCTTCATCATAATGAATCATTGGCTGTGACTGTAACCAGGCGACGAGTTCTTCACAATCAGGGCTTAGTAGAATTTCTGATAATGAATTCGATTCATTGACGACCTGGCGTGTATGATAAATCGCCAGTAAGTGCAGATCATGGTTACCCAGTACCGTTATCGCAGAATCGCCAAGCGAGCGTACGAATCGCAATGTCTGCAACGATTCAGGCCCGCGATTAACCAGATCCCCGCAGAACCACAGTTTATCTTTAGCCTGATCAAATTGTATTTTTTCCAGCAGACGGATCAGTCTGGAATAACAACCTTGTACATCACCGATTACATAGACAGCCATTAGTTTAAATCGGCCCTATTAGCCAGGTCGTATAACGAATACCTAATGTAGAACCCGGGGCGCGGATAAAACGAATTCCTGTACAGGTGCATCAAATTTCGAACCATCATCGGATTCCATTTGGTAACTACCTTTCATTGTACCCACCGATGTCTCCAGCATAGTTCCCGAGGTATAAACAAACTGCTCGCCTGGTTTTAACACGGGCTGTTCGCCAACGACTCCATCACCTCTGACTTCCTGAACCTTGTGATTTGAATCGGTAATTACCCAGTGTCTGGTTAACAACTGGGCGGTCAGTTCACCCTGATTCCGAATGGTAATGGTGTAGGCAAATACAAAATAGTTCTGCTCAGGATTAGACTGTTCCTCAATATAATGTGTTTCAACATCAACCCTGATATTATTTTGGCGAGAATTGATCATATATACGAGTTGTTAATAGTGTAGGAACTAGTGTACGCGAATTTGAATCAATTATGCAGTAATAGCCTGCTCAAACTGCTACTGCTGCCTTTATATGGTCATGACTCTGGTAACCCTGAAGCTCGAAGTCTGCAAATTGAAAATTGAGTAATTCATCTACTTCAGGGTTTAGCACCATGACAGGCAATGGATATGGATCACGTGACAATTGCAATCGAGCCTGAGCCAGGTGATTGTTATATAAATGCGCATCACCTAGCGTATGCACGAAGTCTCCCGGAGTTAATCCCGTCACCTGCGCCACCATCAGGACCAGCAAGGCATAAGAGGCAATATTAAATGGTACACCGAGGAAAACATCCGCACTACGCTGGTATAACTGGCAGGACAATCGTCCATCGGCTACATAAAACTGAAAAAACGCATGGCAGGGCGGTAATGCCATCTTTTCTATTTCACCAACATTCCACGCGCTGACGATCATCCGGCGTGAATCCGGGTTTGACTTGATTTGCTCGATCAGCTGTTGAATCTGATCGATACATCGATTATCGCTAGTCCCCCAGGAGCGCCATTGAGCGCCATATACCGGACCCAGATCACCCTTCTCATCGGCCCATTCGTCCCAGATACGCACTTGGTTTTGCTTTAGGTAGGCAATATTGGTATCACCCTGCAAAAACCATAGAAGTTCATGGATTATCGAGTGCAGATGAAGTTTCTTCGTCGTAATCAATGGGAAACCCTTGCTTAAATCAAAACGCATCTGGTAGCCGAAAACCGACAAAGTACCTGTTCCGGTGCGATCCGTCTTCTCGCTACCGTTTTCCATAACATGGCGCATCAGGTCAAGATATTGCTGCATTACGATTATTCCTATAAGCGAAAATAATTAATCCAGTTCCAAATATAATCATCGGTACTGATAATACAATACCTCGGGTAAGCCAGTCGGTGTTTAATAAATAACCAATATGAGCATCCGGTAGACGGATAAATTCGACACCGGATCTGGCTAATCCATACAACAATAAAAAATATCCTGACACCACCATTACTGGTTTTGGTCTGGCGGAAATCACCCATAAAACAACAAACAACAGCAGACCCTCGAATATCATTTCATACAATTGCGATGGGTGGCGCGGGCTGAAACACAGAGGACCGGCAAAATCGACATACCGATCCGGTGGAAATTGTTTGCAGGACAGTTTCATCGCCCAGGACACTGTGCTCGGAGCACCCCATAACTCAGCGTTAATAAAATTACCGAAACGACCTGCGGCCAACCCTAGTGGTACCAACGGCGCTATGAAATCAGTGAGTTGAAAAAAACTACAGCCAATTTTTCGCCGATACCACTCCATCGCAAGCAGTACCCCGAGGAAGCCTCCATGAAATGACATCCCACCTTGCCATATCTTAAACAGGTAGAGCGGATTATTAATAAAACTGTCTAAATTATAAAAAAATACCGAGCCTATTCGCCCGCCCAACACGGCGCCTAACGCGCCATAAAAAACCAGGTCGTCAATCTGATCCGGACGAATAATACTTTGTGGTTGGAGTGCTCGTCTTTTGCCTAACCACCAGAAACTGGCAAAAGCGAGTAGATACATTAATCCGTACCAATGGATTTTTATCGGCCCTAATGCAACAACAACCGGATCAATTTCAGGGTAAGCAATCATAGATAAAGCAATTCTTAAATAGTATGGAAATTATGCCCGATCAGGACGATATAATCTTGCCTATTCGTATGAGAATTTAGCCATGAGCAACGCACTAGCTGACGAAACCAGCCCCTATTTGCTACAGCACGCCGATAATCCAGTAGAATGGATGCCATGGTCGCAGGAAGCGCTCGATCTCGCCAGGCAACTCAATAAACCTGTCTTATTATCAATTGGATACTCAGCCTGCCACTGGTGCCATGTGATGGCCCACGAGTCATTTGAAAATACCGAAACGGCTAAATTGATGAATGAGCTTTTCATCAATATCAAAGTGGATCGTGAAGAACGCCCCGACATAGACAAAATTTATCAGACAGCCCACCAACTCATCGCACAGCGGCCCGGCGGCTGGCCGCTGACCATGTTTCTATCCCCGCATGATCATTTGCCATTTTTCGGCGGTACTTATTTTCCACATACCGCCAGACACGGCATGATCAGTTTTAGCGACCTTCTGCAACGCATTGCCAGCATCTATCAGCAGGAACCTGAGAAAATTCAGCAACACACCGAATCGATGCGACAGGCGCTGGTCAACCTGGCGATACAGGACAACAGCAATCAAAAAGCTGCCGATATCCAGTCCTTAATAAAATTCGACGAGCAATTACTAGGGCTGTTTGATAATCATAACGGTGGTTTCGGCGCAGCTCCGAAATTTCCCCAGGCCGCAATGCTAATGCAGGCAATTCATCGGGCCTTTTCTGAGTCACCAGGCGATCCACTTTATCAGGCGATCGATTTTAGTTTGCATAAAATTGCCCTCGGCGGCATTCAGGATCATCTGGCAGGTGGTTTTTTTCGTTATTCGGTGGACGAAAAATGGATGATCCCGCATTTCGAGAAAATGTTATACGACAACGGGCAATTGCTTTGTGTGTTTGCGCTGATGTTTCGACTGACCGCAAAGCCAGAATATCAATCGGCAGTGGAAAGTATTGTGTCGTGGTTGCGTAATGAAATGCAGTCCGATTCAGGCACATTTTTCGCGGCCCTCGACGCAGATTCAGAAGGTGTTGAAGGCAAATTTTACACCTGGACCCCTGAACAGGTAAAGACAGTACTGAATGCCGATATTTACCCATTGTTCGCGTATAAATATGGTCTCGATAAACCGGCAAATTTCGAAAGGCAATGGCATTTACATGCCTACCATTCAAATCAGGCTGTAGCAGATAAATTTGGGATTGACGTAAACACCTTCACGACTCAGCTAAACACCAGTCACGAGGCTCTGCTGCGCGAACGAGACAGGCGTATCCGGCCCGGCCTCGATAATAAAATATTGACCGCCTGGAATTCCCTCATCATTCAGGGTCTCGCAACCAGTGCGCGCCTGCTTTCTAGACCTGAATATTACCAAATGGCACAGCGCTGCCTTGCAGCCCTGCGCGATGAATGCTGGCAGAATGGGCGTCTACTCGCTCTGAGTCAGCAATCAGGAAAACAGTTACCGGCTTACCTCGATGATTATGCGCATCTCTTAAAAGCCATAATCGACTGCCTGCAATACCAGTGGCGCTCAGACGATGTTGAATTTGCAATAACTCTTGCCGGGCAGTTATTAGAATTTTTTGAAGATAACACGAATGGTGGTTTTTATTTCACCGCCAGCGATCATGAAGACCTGATACAGAGACCCAAATCCTGGCAGGACGAAGCAATGCCCTGTGGTAATGCCGTCGCCTCCCTGGCTCTATACCGGCTCGGAATTCTATTGGGAAACAGTGAGTACATTGATTCTGCCGAAAAAGCATTACATTCGGTCGCAGACAACCTGAACCAGACGCCCCTCTACGCTGCTGGGTTTCTTAATTTACTGGACGAAATAAATAACCAGCCTTTCAGCGTAATGGTACGAGGGGAAGCTAACCAGCTCGAATTATGGCGAGACCAACTAGCTGCCAGGTTATCGCCACTTCAACTGGCTTTTTTCATACCATCTGATGCTAAAAATTTGCCTGATGCGATCGCAGCGAAAAAGGCGGATGGAATAACCACGGCATGGATCTGTCGTGGCTTTACCTGCCAGCCACCGAATAGTGATTTAAATAGTGTAATTTCTATCGTTACTCAATCGACAGATTAAACTGGGAAACGCAGTTGGGCGCGAAAAAGACGTGTAAGGCAGCTCCTTTGCATCCTGCAAACACTGCATTAGTGCATCCATGCACGTCATATTGGCGCATAGTGCCTGTCAAATAATTCGTAGCCACCTTATTGGTGATGAGAAGTTATTTGGTTTTCTAGTGATGCGGCACTCCGGTGCGTCAAGAGCTCGCTTAAAAGCGCCTACTTTTGGTGTGTGGACTTTCGTGATCCAACTGCGTTTCCCAGGTTCAATGGTGAAGAATTAATTTAATCGAAATCTACTACCGATCCAGATTTTCGCGTTCGCTGCTAATTACCTGCGCGAATGACGCCAGATCAGACTGATCCAGCCAATTTTCAATATTGACCGGCAGTTTTCGGCGCCAGTTAGGGTGTTGGTTAACTGTGCCCGGTACGTTGACTTGATCTTTTTGGCCGAAAAAGTCTTCCAGTTGCAGCAGCATCAACGCGGATCTGGAGCGTGCAAGGTAGCGATGAACTGGAAGTGTTGGTGCGCTCGATAAATTATCGGCTGTATTATTTTCATTTATTTCCTCGGCTGAAATCAAGTTTTCCCGTTGCAGCGCCGCAACAATCTCGATTCGATCCCGGGTGCGTGCTTGCCTTTGTCGATCTCGCTGTTGCGGGGACGGAAACAGATCCAGCGCTTCGCTCAAATCCAGATCGGTTTCCTGCCAGAATCCGCTAAAGCTTGGCAGGTCATGCGATCCGATCGAGGCAACCGCATCGCGTGGATAATCATGCGGGGGCTTGAAACTGCCTTCCTGCCAGTTTTTTTCAAAATACAGGACTCGATAAGACAATACATTAATTGATTGTAATGCAGCGCGAAGTTCATCGGGTACCGTACCAAGGTCTTCACCGATGACCATGCATTGATTGCGCTGGCTTTCGAGCGCCAGAATACCCAGTAGATCGGTAAAAGGATAAACAACATAGCTGCCCGATTCCGGCAGGTGCTTCGGTGGAATCCAGAACAAACGCATAAGCCCCATTACATGATCAATTCGAAGTGCGCCTGCATGGCGCATGTTTGCCCTTAAAGTTTTTATAAATGGATCATATGCTTCATCGATAAGGGCCTGCGGCTTCGGAGGTGGCAGACTCCAGTCTTGCCCATGTAGATTAAAGTCATCCGGTGGTGCGCCAATGCTTGATTGAAGTGCGTAAAGTGGCTGTGCCGCCCAGATCTGTGCACCTTGTTTGGTAACGCCGACTGCGAGGTCGCGATAGATGCCAATTGTCATACCGCGCATGGCACAATGCTGTTGCACATCGGCCAGTTGTAGTTCCGTATTCCACTGCAGATATTGATGGAACTCGATTTCCTCGCGATTCGAATCGGCCCAATTATTAACAGCATCCGATGTTGGGTCACGGTAGGCTTCGGGCCATGACAACCAGCTCGAAACCGAGGTATCCTGCTGGTGAAGCTGGGTTTGCAACGCTTCAAATCGGCCGAAATTTTGTAAATCGCTACCGCCTTCAGCCTGAAACTGGCGAAATGATTTAGCGCGTGGGGAATTGCTCGCTAAATCCTCCTGCCGAAAGCATTGGTAAAGCATTTTTAGCGCTAACAGCTTGGCTGACCAGACGCCGGTATAATCTACCAGTTTAGTCTCGCGCAGAGTTTCCAGGCGGGCTTGAAAATTCTTCTCAGCAAGCAGCTGCTGAATTTCCTCACAGCGCTCGAATTCGTCTATCGCCTCGACACTCAGATATAAAGGATTGAGAAAATCCCGGCCCGTCGGGCTGTATGGGCTGGCCTGTTCGGGCAGATGCGGAAAAAGCGCGTGCAAGGGGTTTAGACCGATAATATTGACGCCAAGCGGGGCCAGCGTATCAACAGCCCGATGCAGGTCTTCAAAGTCACCTATGCCCCAGTTATGCTGTGAACGCAAAGTATAAAGCTGTAGTGCGATACCCCATAACTTGCGACCGTTATCCAGTTCCGCGGGTTGATAACAGCTTTGCGGGGTAACGATAAGACTGGTTTGGGTCTCATCACCCTCCTTGCAAGTAATATTCAGACGGTGATAGCCGACACCGGGTAGCTGTGGCAATGATACCTCGAATTGCTTTAATAGAATTCCATTTACGACACACTTGTTTACCGCATTGGTATCTTCGAGAATCCAGTGGCCGCGCCGGACCTTGCCAGATTCCTCGTTTAGCTCCCAGCTAACCGCTTTGGCGATTTGTTCAGGCGCAAGGGTTAGGTTCACGCGAATCGAAGATTCGTTTTCTGCTACCACTAACACTGGTGCGACGATGCGATCCCAGTCATGTAAATGCTGTTGTTTTAGTGCGCGGTGAATATCGGCGTTATTGTAGACAGGCAGGCCAATCGCGCTAAGCAGGGATTGTTTCACCTCAACGGTTGGCTGGTGATAGTTTCCCCAGATATCGTGGTAAGCGCCTGTAATCCCACTGGCGGTGCATAACCTGTCAAGCGCATCGTAGTCAGTGAGCGGCATGATTTTTTTCTGGTTCACATCTGTAATTCGAACAGTTGCACCGAGCGGGGTTCGACAACTAGCTTCGTTAGCGCGGTTGAAGCAGGTTCGACACTGGCAGTAGTAAATATGCAGTGCCAGGCGTACTCGGTTTGAGGTAGAGTAAAGCTGACTGGATTCGAATAGGCGTTGAATACGATGATTAAGGTAGAGTCGATCTTCTGCTTTGCAGACTCGGCACCCACTGACAATCCTTCACCCGCTAGCAGCATAGCGAGGAAATACTTCTGCGGGTCGTGCCAGTCAGCCTCACTCATTGGTTTGCCATCCACCGTTAGCCATTCAATATCGGCAAACCCGGTCGATGCGAATTTTTCTTCACCGTGGACGAAACGATCTCGACTCAATAGCGGATAATCGTTTCGTAGCTTGATTAGACGCTGGACGAAATCGAGAAAATCAGCCTCCTGTTCAAGCAGCGACCAGTCATACCAGGTAATCGCGTTGTCCTGGCAATAAGCGTTGTTGTTGCCCTGCTGGCTTCGATTCAACTCGTCACCAGCCAGTAACATTGGCGTTCCCTGCGAGAGAAACAAGCTTGCCAGCATATTACGGCGTTGGCGTTCGCGCAGCTCGCCAATTGTTGCGTCGTCGGTAAACCCTTCGATACCATAGTTATAGCTGAAGTTTGCGTTATGTCCGTCGCGGTTGTTTTCAGTATTTGCCTCATTGTGGCGTTCGTTGTAACTCACCAGATCAGTTAGGGTGAAGCCATCGTGGCTGGTGATCAGGTTTACGCTGGCAGAGGATCGTCTGCCATTGTGTTCAAACAGATCGCTCGAACCGTGCAAGCTACGCGCTACATCCGATAGTTGATTGGAATCGCCCCGCCAGAAACGGCGTAGGCTGTCACGAAAACGGTCATTCCACTCTGCCCACTGGTCGGGGAAGTTACCTAGCTGATAACCGCCGGGACCGAGATCCCAGGGTTCTGCGATTAACTTCACCTGCGACAGCACTGTATCCTGCTGTATAGCAGTGAAAAAGGCGCTACGTGGATCAAAACCATGATCCTCGCGTCCCAGGCTTACCGCCAGATCGAAGCGAAAGCCATCGACATGCATGTCAATAACCCAGTGTCGCAGGCTATCGATCACCATTTGTAACACGCGCGGGTGATTGATATTTAAGGTGTTGCCACATCCGCTATCGTTGATGTATGAGCGTTTGTTGTCCTCTGGCAGGCGATAATAGCTGGCATTGTCAATGCCACGAAAACTCAATGTCGGCCCGCTTTGATCGCCTTCAGCCGTATGGTTGTAGACCACATCGAGTATCACTTCTATACCCGCCTGGTGCATTTGCTTCACCATGGTCTTGAATTCATTGCGATCATCACTTGTCAGAAAACCTTGTTCCGGCGCAAAAAAACCGATCGTGTTATAGCCCCAATAATTGGTTAACTGTTTTTTTACCAGGAATTCATCGTCGATGAACGCCTGCACTGGCTGCAATTCAAGCGCGGTTACGCCCAGTGATTTTAAATGCGCGATTACTGACTCAGATGCAAGCCCGGCAAACTTTCCGCGCTGTGACTCGATGATGTCCGGGTGAAGCATGGTGAAACCGCGTGTGTGGGCTTCGTAGAGGACTGTCTCTGACCAGGCAGTACGGGGTGGTTGATCGTCACCCCAGTCGAAAGTTTCGTCGACCACCACAGCTTTGGGCACATGATTGGCGCTGTCTGTGGCGTCGAAACTGAGATCGGCCTTTTTATCACCGAAGCGAAATCCGTACACTGTATCGGACCAGGTGAGTGCACCGCTTAGTTGCCGGGCATAGGGGTCGAGTAATAGCTTGTGGTGGTTAAAGCGGTGTCCGGATTCTGGCAGGTAAGGGCCATAAACTCGATAAGCGTAAATTGTGCCAACCTGACAGTCGGGCAGATAACCATGCCAGACCTGATCGGTGACTTCGGGCAGAGGGATACGTTCGAGTTCATGACTTCCACTCGAATCAAACAGGCACAATTCGACCTTTTCCGCGTGAGCCGAGAACAGGGCGAAGTTGACACCCTGCCCATCCCAGCTAGCGCCGAGTGGAAGCGGTACGCCAGACGTGATAGCCGATTTCATTGCAGTTGAGTGTCAGCCAGACGCGGCAGTTGGATCACTTGGACGGTAAGCCGTTGATGCCGACTTCTACCGGTTGCAGGCGCCAGATATCATTGTTGTAGTCGCTAATGGTGCGGTCGGATGAAAATCGGCCACTCGCGGCAGTATTCAATATGCTCATTTTGATCCACTGATCACGATCTCGATAGGCAGTAGCAGCCTGTCTTTGCGCTGCGACCAGGCTGGCGAAATCGGCCGCCGTCATCCATGGGTCCTGCGGACTCCTAATGGAGCCAATTATCGGGTCAAAAATGCCGGGCTCTGACGGGTTGAACTGGCCGATTTGTAGCGCTTTCATAACTTCGGCAAGATCATCATCGGCGGCGATGATCGATTTCGGATCGTAGCGTGGTCGTGTCGCTACCACCTCTTCGGCATTCAGCCCGCAGAGGAAGAAGTTGTCCGCTCCGACCGCGTCGCGAATCTCGATATTGGCGCCGTCCAGGGTACCGATAGTGAGTGCGCCGTTCATCATAAATTTCATATTTCCGGTGCCGGATGCTTCCTTGCCTGCGGTCGATATCTGTTCTGACAGGTCTGTGCCGGGACAGAGCGTCTCCATCGAAGTAACACAGTAGTTCGGCAGGAATACCAGGCGCAAAAGTCCTTCGGTTTTTGGGTCGGCGTTTACCACCTGCGCCACGTTATTGATCAATTTAATGATGGCCTTCGCCATGAAATAACCGGGAGCTGCCTTGCCGCCGATAATTACGCATCGTGGAGTCCAGTCGGAAGTATCTCCACGGTGAATGCGTAACAGTAAGTGAATAACGTGTAGTACATTCAGCAACTGACGCTTGTATTCGTGCATTCGCTTCACCTGAACATCGAACATGAAATTAGCATCTAGTTCGATCTCGCACTGCTGCCTGATTAACGCCACTACTTTTTGTTTGTTGCTGTGTTTCACTGTCGCCCAGCGTTCGCGAAACCCGGCATCTTCGGTATAGGCTGTGAGTTTAGTCAGCTCGTCTAAATCAGTCACCCAACGTTCGCCGATAGTCGAAGTGATCAACTCTGCGAGTCCGGAATTGCAGGCCTTTAGCCAGCGGCGCTGGGTGACGCCGTTAGTTTTATTATTCAGTCTGGTCGGCCAGAGCTCGTGGAAATCGCGAAACAGACCGCGTTTGAGTAATGTGGAATGGAGTTCGGCGACGCCATTCACAGAATAACTACCGACAATGGCGAGATGTGCCATGCGTACCATCGGTTCGGGGCCTTCGTCGATAATCGACATGCGTTGCCGGCGTTCGAGATCATCCGGCCAATTGGCCGAGACTTCGGCGATGAATCTGGCATTAATTTCACGGATAATTTCCATCACCCGCGGTAGCAGCAGCTGCATTAGCCGTACTGGCCAGCGTTCTAGCGCTTCCGGTAGCAGGGTGTGATTAGTATATGCCATGCAGGCGCTTGTTATTTCCCAGGCCGCATCCCATTCGAGGCCGTGGCTGTCCATCAACAGGCGCATCAGTTCGGCGACAGCGATACTGGGATGGGTATCATTTAGTTGAAAGCAATGTTTTTCGGCGAACGCATCGAAGTTTTCATCGTGTCGATGTACCCATTGGCGCAGTACGTCCTTGAGGCTCGCCGAGGCAAGAAAATACTGCTGGCGTAGCCGGAGCTCCTTGCCGTTTTCACTGGCATCATTCGGATACAGCACCATGGTGATGTTCTCAGCCGCAATCTTGCTTGCAACCGCCTCGGTATAGCTGCCGGCGTTGAATTCTTCCAGATCAAAATCGTCGGTAGCCAGCGACGACCAGAGTCGCAGGGTATTAACCGTGCCATTGCGATAACCGGGAACCGGAATATCAAACGGCATCGCCATTACGTCGTGGGTATCCAGCCAGCGCGCATGGCCGCGACCAGCATCATCCAGATAACGCTCAACGCGCCCACCGAACTGAACCAGTTGCTGATATTCCGATCGTTCGATCTCCCAGGGGTGACCATCGCGCAGCCACGCGTCCGGCTCTTCGATCTGATATCCATCGACCATTTCCTGACGGAACATTCCGTATTTGTAACGGATTCCATATCCGATGACCGGCAGGCCGAGTGTTGCACAGCTATCGAGAAAACAGGCCGCGAGCCGCCCCAGGCCACCGTTGCCCAACCCGGCATCATGTTCACGTGCTGCAATGTCTTCTTCGCTTAGGCCAAGCTGGTTAAGTGCCTCGGCGAGCGTTTCAGTCAGGTTTAGATTCAATGCTGCGTTGCGCAGGCTCCTTCCCAGCAGATATTCCATCGACAGGTAACATACTCGACGACTGTCGTGTTTTTCGTACTGATGACGCGTCTTGTTACTGCCTTCCATTAATCGGTCGCGCAAAGTCATCGCCAGCGCAATAAATTGATAGTAGGGTGAGGTGCGGTAGTTGTCGCGTCCCAGAGTGTGGCTAAAATAGCGCTGAAAATCCTGTGTCAGACTCACGCTATCCAGGCCTGGGGGCGGTAGTTCATCGAATACACTGGTAGATAATTTTTGTTCGCTCATAAATATTGGCTTTTTAGTTTAAAGTTTAATCTGGTTGTAAAATTAAAGCGGCAAGTGGAGGCAGGTTTAAGCTTAGAGAATATTCACGGTCGTGGGCGCGGATCTGATCAGATACAACTGCCCCAAGATTACCGACGCCACTGCCGCCGTAAGCGCTGGCATCGCTATTAAGTCGCTCTTGATACCGACCTGCGGTTGGTACTCCAATGCGGTAATTATGCCGTACCACGGGCGTCATATTGCAAACGACGACGATTAATTCCTGCGGATTTTTGCCGCGTCGCAAAAATGAAATCACGCCCTGATGGTTGTCGCTACAGTCAATCCATTCGAAACCGCCAGCATCAAAATCTATTTCATAAAGTGCCGGAGTTGTCCGGTAAAGCCGGTTAAGGTCTCTTACCAACTGCTGTACACCAGCGTGCAAAGGAAGGTCTAGCAAATGCCAGTCGAGCGATGTTGAGTGATTCCATTCGCGTTCCTGAGCGAGTTCACCGCCCATGAATAATAGCTTTTTGCCCGGGTGACCGTACATAAAAGTGTAATAAAGGCGCAAATTAGCAAAAGCCTGCCAGTCGCCCCCGGGCATGCGCCCCTTCAACGAACCCTTACCGTGAACAACCTCATCGTGTGATAGCGGCAGGATAAAGTTTTCATTAAATGCGTACAGTAATCCGAAGGTGAGTTTATCCTGGTGATAGCTTCTATTTACCGGGTCTTCCTTGAAAAATGCCAGGCTGTCGTTCATCCAGCCCATATTCCACTTGTAGCTAAAACCCAGTCCACCGCTATATATCGGTGCGGAGACCTGCGGCCAGGCGGTGGATTCTTCGGCGATGGTGACAGCTCCACGGGCATGCACCAGTTCGTTCATACGGCGTAAAAAAGCCACCGCTTCGAGATTTTCGTTACCACCGTGTCGATTGGGTAGCCACTCACCGGGTTCGCGCGAGTAGTCCAGATACAACATAGAAGATACGGCATCGACCCGTAGAGCATCGATGTGGTATTCCTCGATCCAGAACAGGGCGCTGGCGAGCAGATAGTTCACCACTTCGGCGCTACCGAAATTGAAAATCAGCGTGCCCCAGTCCTGGTGCGCACCCTGGCGCGGATCGGCATGTTCGTACAAATGGCTACCGTCGAACAGGCCCAGACCAAATTCGTCACGCGGGAAATGCGCTGGAACCCAGTCCATAATTACACCAATCCCCTGCTGGTGGCAGGCGTCGACCAGGTATTTGAAATCTTCCGGGTTGCCGAAGCGCCAGGTTGGAGCAAACAGACCGACCGGCTGATAACCCCACGAGCCGTCAAATGGGTATTCGGTAACCGGCAGTAATTCGATATGGGTATAACCCATATCCTGTACATACGAGACCAGTTCGGATGCCAGATCACGGTAGCTTAAGAAATTGTTATCGGTACCTCGTCGCCAGGATCCAAGATGGACCTCATAGGTTGCCATCGGCCTATCGAGCGCATTTTTCTCGCTTCGCTTCGATATCCAGCTATCGTCCTGCCACTGGTAATCGTCATAATGCACTATCGAGGCATTGCCTGGCGGCGACTCCATGCGTCGCGCAAACGGGTCGGCTTTGAGGGGTAATAGGCGCTCTTCGACATCGAGCAGTTCGAACTTGTAAAGTTCCCCCGAGCCCATGCCGGGAATAAATAAATCCCACACGCCGTTATTGGGATGCAGTCGCATCGGGTGGCGGCGGCCATCCCAGTCGTTGAAAGGTCCGACCACACTGACCCGACAGGCATTCGGTGCCCATACCGCGAAATGCACGCCGCTAACCTCGGCGATTTCTATCAGATTGGCGCCGAGCTTATCGTCGAGCTTAAGGTGCGCGCCTTCTCGCATCAGGTGACGGTCGAGTTCGCCAAGCGGCGATGGAAAACGGTAGGGGTCGTCGATGACGCGACTGTGCTCGTGCTCGAACAGGCGTAGCCGATAATCGACCATTGGCAGAGGTAAGCGTGCCTCGAACAACCCGTCGGCATGGATGCGTTTCATTTTCGCCAACGGTTTATCGTCAGGAGTGACCAACTCGACCGCGCGGGCCTGTGGCTGCCAACTGCGAATCACCCAGTTTTTTCTTGCGATACGCGGTCCCAGAACTTTAAATGGGTCGCGATTGATGCCACGAGCGATGGTCTCGATACTATCTTTCAGTGTCGCCATAATCAGTAGAGTTAGATGAGTTGATAGAGCTGTTTCAGATAAGCGTCGATGCTATCCGCCCATTTAAAACGCTTTGCCGATGCTTTTTTGCGCATAGTCTGCCATTTATCAGGTTTACTCTTTGCCACCAGCGCACGCTGCAAAGTAGCGAGCAGATAATCGGCCTGCTCAGTCGGGTTTGTACCAGTGAAAGCAAAACCAGTGACATTATCCTCAACCGTATCGCGTAGTCCACCGACATGGTGCACCAGGCAAGGCTGGCCTGATCGCATGGCCAGCATCTGGCTAATGCCGCAAGGCTCGAAAGAACTTGGCATCAGAAATAGATCACCCATGCTGTAAAGTGCCTTCACCAATTCTTCGGAGTAGCCGCGCAGGAATATGAAGTTTTTATGTCGTGCTGCGGTTTCGCTTAAAAATTGCTCATAGTCCGTGTCACCGCTTCCGACCAGGATTAGCACACCGTTGTTGCCGAGTTTTTGCAATATGGCTTCCAGGGCAGGGCGTCCTGAACTCGTAGCCTGTCGTAGCAGCCGGACTTTTTGCTCGGTGATACGTCCGACACTGGTGAGTATAAATTTGGGACGTCTTCTGCTTAGCTCAGAAAGACGTTTCTGCGCAATAAACAGTGCGCTGGAGAGAGTCGAATTGGCTGCGGCCATCAGCAGTAGCTGGTCCTGCATCAAATCCAGTGATTTCCCCCAATTGCTTATCACGAGGGTGGATTTTTTCGGATATTCACAGCCGTTGAGAATACCAAACAGCCGCTTAGCGCTCTGCGCAACCTGCAGGTCTTGCTCAAGACCTTCACCACCGTATTGACCGAGGGTGGCGACCTCGCTGGGGCGCAAAATTTCTTCGGCATAAGACGGCGACACAGTGTGTACTGCATCGGCCAACCGTATGCCAGCGGCCATCGGATTAACACAGTCTGGCCACCTGGGGTCAGCGAGTAGCGCGCTTTTATACTTCAGGCCGGGATACCATTGTTGCAGCGAGGACTCGTCACCGGAAAATGGGCGAATTCCCTGCAATGCGAGATTGTGGATGGTGTAGGCGCAGCGGATCGACTTTAACGCTTTATAGGGTGGATCGTAAGCGCGCAGAATGAGTAAAAATGCTGCATGCCAATCGTGCAGGTGTATCACATCGACTTTTGCGAAAGCGGATTTAACGATGGCACTGGCTGCGGCCTGGCAAAACAGGGCAAACTTACTGGCGTCGGTAGCAAAGGGACGACCCGCAGGATCGTCACAGTAAATTTTTCCCTTACCACAAGTGCTAAATAACGGATGGTCGATGACGTAATGATGTACGCCGGGATTTGTTTCACCAGCGATTACCCGATATAACTCAAGTATCTGAGTCGCTCCGGCAAAATTGACCTTGATATCGCTTATCTTTTCGGCCCCGGGTACCTCGTGAAGCGCACCATAGGAGGGAGTCAGCACCGATATAGTGCAGTCACGTTTTACCAGTGCTCTCGGTAGATCGCGTACGACATCGCCGATACCACCTACCTTACCGTCCGGTAAGGCGTCGTTTTCTGCTGCGATCATTAAAATATGGGGCATGGTTAATTATTGGTGGTTCTAGAGAATTGCAATATATGGGCCATTACTAAAGGGTGTCTAAGCCTTTGCTCGCGTTAATCAATGTATTAGTTGATGAGTCATGGGATGTGGAATTTACATCGCCCTGTAATTCGCTGGCGATAGTGCTGGCGAGTTGCTTGCCGAGCTCTACGCCCCATTGATCGAACGAATTGATGTTCCAGATTATTCCCTGCACAAACACTTTGTGTTCGTATAGCGCGATCAACATGCCCAGCGTGTGTGGATTAAGTTGCTGAAACAGTAGCGTGTTGCTGGGCCGGTTACCGGAAAATATTTTGTGTGGCAATAGTTGCTTGAGCGCCTCGCCGGACAGGCTTTGAGCACTAAGTTCGGCCTTTGCTTCGGCTTCTGTCTTGCCTCGCATCAAAGCCTCGGATTGGGCGAAACAATTCGCCATTAGCAAAGTATGATGATTGCCTATCGGGTTGTGGCTCTGGATTGGTAGCAGAAAATCTACAGGTACCAGTCTTGTGCCCTGATGCAGTAGCTGGAAAAACGCGTGTTGACCATTGGTGCCGGGCTCACCCCAAAGCACCGCTCCGGTAGTATAGTCGTCAATCAACTCGCTATCACGAGTCACCGATTTACCATTACTTTCCATATCGAGCTGTTGCAAATAAGCCGGGAACCGATGTAAATATTGATCATAAGGCTCGACTGCGTAACTCTCTGCGCCGAAAAAATTGTGATACCAGATACCGATCAGCGCCAGTAATACCGGCATGTTTTGTTCTAACGGTGCCTTCTGGAAATGCCGGTCCATGTCGTGCGCACCACTTAGCAGCTGTTCAAATCGATCCATGCCGATGGCGAGCGCAATCGGTAAACCGATCGCCGACCATAGCGAATAGCGACCGCCGACCCAGTCCCAGAATCCGAACATGTTGGCGGTGTCGATTCCGAATGCGGCAACCTGTTCGGTGTTAGTCGAGACAGCGACAAAATGGCTGGCGATAGCACTTTCATCGCCGACCTGTTGTAGAAACCAGTCTCGTGCAGAATGCGCATTGGTCAGGGTTTCCTGTGTGGAAAAGGTCTTGGAGGCGACGATGAACAGGGTAGATTGCGGGCGCAGTTTTTTAAGCGTTTCGCTGATGTGGGTACCATCGACGTTAGAGACGAAATGCATCCTCAGTTCGGGGTGCTGATAAGCTTTTAGTGCCTCGCATACCATCAGTGGACCCAGGTCGGAACCACCGATGCCGATGTTCACTACGTCTTGAATGCGCTCACCGTTATAGCCGCGCCAGTTACCGTCGCGCACTGCATCGCTAAATTCGCGCATTTGTGCCAGCACTGCATTAACCGCTGGCATCACGTCTGCGCCATCGACCAAAACGGCATCATTGGATCGGTTTCGCAAGGCAGTGTGTAATACGGCTCGTTGCTCGGTGACGTTTATCTTTTCGCCTGCGAACATCTGCTCACGCAGCTGCTCGACACCGGTTTCCTGCGCGAGTGATACTAGCAGCTCCATCGTTTCGTCGATGATTCTGTTCTTCGAATAATCGAGCAATAGATTGCCGAACTTCAGTGAAAATTTTTCGGCTCGCGCGGGATCCTCGTTGAACAAATCGCGCAGCTGCATTTTTTCCAGCAGACACTGATGTTCTACTAAAGCGAACCAGGCTGGTGACCGGGTTAAAGAGCTGTTATGCATAGTTTCTAAGTTACCACGCTGGGGCTGGTACGACCGGTGTAATGCTCAATATCTGATAGCTGGTTCGCGATATCAAGTAATTCAGCCAGCGCGATCTGAGGATCCAGTGCCTGTTTTTCAGGGTCGGCTTCGTGGCGTTCGACATAAATCCGTAGTGTCGCACCCTCGGTACCAGTACCAGATAATCGATAAACAATGCGCGCACCGCCATGGAATAACACTCTAATTCCCTGCTGCTGGCTGATGCTGCCATCGACGGGGTCGGAATAGCTGAAATCATCGGCCAGTTCCACCAGGTAATTACCAAATCGCTGACCACTCAATTTGCCAGTTCGTTGACGCAAGGCATTGATCAACGCTTCCGCGCCATCGCTTGCCACTGCTTCGTAATCGTGTCGGGTGTAATAATTGCGTCCGAATCGGCGCCAGTGTTGCATGACAATATCGGCAACCGATTCGCCACGCACTGCCAGTATGTTAAGCCAGAAGAGTACCGCCCATAGGCCGTCTTTTTCACGCACATGATCCGAGCCGGTGCCAAACGACTCTTCACCGCAAAGGGTGATTTTGCCAGCATCTAGCAGGTTACCGAAAAATTTCCAGCCTGTCGGAGTTTCGAAGCAATCAATATTAAGATCGGCCGCGACCCGATCCACCGCCAGGCTAGTCGGCATTGAGCGGGCCACGCCCGCGAGCCCACCAGAATAACCGGGTACCAAAGTGGCGTTGGCGGCCAGTACTGCCAGGCTGTCGCTCGGTGTGACGTAAAAATTAGGACCGAGAATCATATTACGGTCGCCATCGCCATCCGATGCCGCTCCAAGGTCGGCGGCATTCGTGCCATTCATCAGCGCCACCAGTTCTGGCGCGTGCGCCAGGTTCGGATCCGGGTGATGGCCGCCAAAATCCTGCATTGGTTCACCACGCAATACGCTGCCTTTTGGCGCACCAAGGCGTTGCTCAAGAATTACGCTGGCATAAGGGCCGGTGATCGCATTCATGGCATCGAAGCGCAGCTTAAACGAGCCAGAACTGAGTAAATCTCGCATCTTGTCGAAATCGAATAGCTGCTCCATCAGTTCGGCATAGTCGGCTACCGGGTCGATAATCTCAACACGCATTTCACCCAGCGTCTGTTCGCCTGTTTTAGAGAGGTCGATAACTGGCGCGTCGAGTATTTGATACTGAGAAATTTTCAAACTACCCTGATATATCGCTTCGGTAATAGCCTCAGCCGCCGGGCCGCCGTTACTGGTATTGTATTTGATGCCGAAATCGGCATCCGGGCCGCCCGGGTTGTGGCTGGCCGATAAAATAATACCGCCGAGTGCATGGTGCTTGCGGATAACACAGGATGCCGCCGGTGTTGACAGTAAACCATTTTGCCCGACCAATACGCGTTCAAATCTGTTGGCCGCAGCCATTTGCAATATGGTTTGCAGCGCCTCGATGTTGTAGTACCTGCCATCGCCACCGACTACCAGGGTTTTGCCCGAAAGCGTTTCGCCACTCGCTTTAATCGCGTCAAACTTTATCGCGTCAAATATGGACTGGACGAAGTTTTCCAGATAATGCACCTGCTGAAAAACACGCACTTTTTTACGCAGACCCGAAGTGCCTGGTTTCTGGTCTCTAAATGGTTTGCTTGATACTGTTTTTATGCTCATAACACAACTTATCTACGCGCATGTGTGGGCTGGTGCAACATGTCGGGAGTGACCAGGACAACGCCCTTTTCGGTGATACGAAAACCGCGTTTCCTGTCTGCCTCATGATCTTCACCGATTACCATGCCTGCTTCGATAGTGCAGCCACGGTCGATGATGGCTTTATTGATTCTTGCTTTCTGGCCAATTTCTACATCGGGCAGGATGACGCTGTCTAGTACACTGGCGTAGGAGTTCACTTTAACGTTGGAAAATAGTAGTGAGCGTTTTATTTTAGAACCGGAAATTACGCAGCCTCCCGATACCATCGAGTCCACTGCCATACCACGGCGATCATCAAGGTCGAATACGAATTTGGCCGGTGGCAATTGCACCTGATGGGTCAAAATCGGCCATTCGTGGTCGTAGAGGTTTAATTCCGGTGACACCGTTACGAGTTCCATATTGGCTTCCCAGAATGCATCAAGCGTACCGACATCACGCCAGTAGGCGCGTTGATTGGTTTCAGGGTCACGGAATGGATGCGCGTAGACCTGATATTTTTCGATGATTGACGGGATTATGTCCTTGCCGAAATCGTGCGAGGACTTGGGGTCGTCGGCATCTTTGATTAATTGCTCGTATAGGAACTCTGTGTTGAATAAATAATTACCCATCGAAGCCAGGCAAAATCCTGGTTGTCCGGGTATCGGGGTTGGTTCGGCGGGTTTCTCGTTGAACTCGATAATCCGACCGGATTTATTCGCCGTTAATACGCCATAGGCGCCTGCTGCCTCCTCAATCGGTACTTCGAGGCAGGATATGGTCATGTCGGCTTTGCTTTCAACGTGCATCGCCATCATGTTGCCATAGTCCATTTTGTAAATATGATCGCCTGACAAAATCAGCACGTATTTTGGTTTATGGGTACGCATGATATCGAGATTTTGATACACCGCATCTGCGGTGCCCTGATACCACTCGCCCCCGGCGCGTTGCGAAGCAGGGAGAATTTCGACGAATTCGTCCAGTTCACTATCGAATCGAGTCCATCCGCGTATTAAATGACGAATCAATGAATGAGCCTTGTACTGGGTTAATACGCCAATACGACGAATGCCCGAATTAATACAGTTTGATAACGGGAAATCGATAATTCGGAATTTGCCGCCGAACGGTACCCCGGGTTTGGCACGCCAGTCGGTCAACTCGTAGAGTCGTGAACCACGCCCGCCTGCGAGTACCAGTGCCAGAGTTTGCCGGGTGAGGCGGCTAACGAAGCGGGTATTTTTTTTAATCTTCATGATGTTATTTGCTTATATTGAGTTGATTATTGGCTGGCATTGATAAATTTCTCTACCTCTTCGAACCTGGGTAGGGCAGGGATAGCACCGCGTCTGGTGGTGGTTATAGCCCCGACTGCGTTGGCAAAAGTGCACAGTTCTCCGAGTTGTTCTGGATTGTTAAGTGTTTCGGGATGTTTCAGCAGGCCCTGTAATAAGCCCGCGACAAAACCGTCACCGGCACCGGTTGTATCCACTGCCTCGACTTTAAAGCCATCGACTTCGCCACGAAAATTGTCAGTATAATAACGGCAACCATATTTTCCACGCGTCACCACCATAAGTTGCAGGTCATCGTGCCAAAGCTTGTTCACGGCCTTATCGAGATCGCTAAAACTGCTCAGAAATTCAGCCTCGTCTTCGCTGATTTTAACGATATTAGCCAGTGACAGGCCCAGCAGCAGTCCCTCGTGGGCGGCCGCTTCACCCGGCCAAAGATCCAGGCGCAGGTTTGGATCGTAGGAAATCTGGCAACCAGCTTTACGAGCTGTCTCTACTGCATACAGGCTGGCGTCACGCGACGGTTGGCCGATCAGGCTAATTGATCCGAAATGTAACAGTTTTGCCGCCTTGATTGCATCGACATCGATTTCGTCCTCGGTCAGCAACATATCAGCGCTGGGGTGACGATAAAACATAAATTCACGATCACCATCGGCCTTCAGTGAAACGAAGGCGAGGGCCGTGCGCGCTTCTGCGCTATAGCGGATTGAACTAACGTCGATACCGCTGTCTGACAGGGTTTTGCTGAGGAAATGTCCAAACGGGTCATCACCGACCTTGCCAATGAAGGCGGTATTGATGCCTAGCTGCTGAAGCCCGACGGCGACATTGCCGGGAGCACCGCCCGCCGCTTTCTTAAACGCCGGGGCGGAGATTAAATCCGTCCCAGTTACAGTCGGCACGAAATCTATCAGCAGTTCACCAAGGCAAATTGCATCGGCCATTATATTGATCTCTTTGGGTTATTAATCTTTGCCGAAGTGCATCGCGAGAATTGGTACAAATTTTCCATTGCTGCTCTAAAGAGTTCACCGCTTGGCTGAGCGGTGCGATTATACACTGAATCATGGTAGCTATTGAATTGCTTTAAGGCCTAGGAGGCTGACCGAGAATAGAAGGCCTACTGCGGAAAAGCTGGATCTAGGCAGATTTCCCCATTTTATCGCTGAATATGAGTAACTATTTGCCCCAAAAATGAAAAAATCTGCCTAAATCCAGCTTTCCCTCGACAATTGCTCCTGCATTGCCTGGAGGCACCTACTGTTGGTGTTCTATTACCGTACATCCTGTACATATCACTACGACCCCTATTCTCGGTCAGCCTCCTAGGCAGCGTTAATTTACAAATGGTATTCTCTGCATTAAATATTGATATCGATAGAATCACGAAATGAACCTCCAGGATCATAACTAAACAAAGGAAAATGAATGAGTATTACAGAATATCGCGAACCAACCGCAGAGAAGCTTAATGCCAGATTATCTGCCTATATCGAGGTCGAACTCAGTAAAGCAGTAGCAGATCGGGGTCGCGCCAGCCTGGTGCTTTCCGGTGGCAACACACCGCGTCCGTTGCTGGAAAATCTCGCCCAGCGCGCACTTCCCTGGGCGCAAATCACTATTACGCTGGCCGATGAGCGGTGGGTAGATCCCTCGTCGAAAGACAGTAACGAGGCAATGGTTCGAGAAACCCTCCTCCAGGGCGAAGCGGCCGCGGCCAACTTTGTCCCGCTTAAAAACGCCGGAAGCGATGTACTTGAGGGTCAAAAGGTTTGTAACAAAGCTATGGAAAACATGCCGCGTCCCTTTGATATTATGATTCTTGGCATGGGTGAGGACGGTCACACCGCCTCGCTGTTTCCTGGTGTTGCGGGATCTGCTCTGGATAACAATGCGACAGAATTCTGCCTGCCCATTTTTCCGCTCACTGCACCCCATGATCGGATGACTTTAACGGCTAACGCGATACTCGATAGTCGGCGTATCCTGCTACATATTGCAGGCGCGAAAAAATGGCGAATCTATCAAGATGCATTAACGGCCGGGCCTGTTGATGAACTACCGATACGGGTAGTCCTGCATCAGGATCGGGTGCCAGTTGATGTCTATTGGAATCCCTAAACTAAATTGTAAACCTACAGCGCATGAAGAAAACTTTTAACTGGGGCATTATTGGTTGCGGGCGTATTGCACACAAATTTGCTGATGATATTCAGACTATTCCGGGCGCGAGTATTCATGCCGTAGCAACAAGGTCTTTAGACAAAGCCAGAGATTTTGCGAAAACCTATAACGCAGAGCATGCGCTGGATTCTTATGAAGCGCTACTGCGAGTAGCGGGTTTAGATGCAGTTTATATTGCCACCCCGCACGTATTGCATGCCGAGAATGCGATCATGGTTCTCAACGCAAAAATACCGGTATTGTGTGAAAAACCATTGGCGATGAATGCTCGCGAAGTGTCGCAAATGCTCGCCGCCGCAAAGGCTAACAATACTTTCCTGATGGAAGCGCTGTGGACTCGTTTTATGCCTCCGATCAATAAGGCGCTTGAATTAATTGAATCGGGCGCAATAGGCGAGCTCAATTCTGTCAAAGCTGACTTCGGATTCGCTGCTGAATTTAAGCCCGAAGGTCGTTTGTTCAATCCCGCCCTCGGTGGCGGGTCATTATTAGACATCGGTATTTATCCGGTGTTTTTGGCTTTACTGCTTTTCGGTAAACCTGAGCAAATTGATGCCAGGGCTATCCTGGGACCGACTAAGGTAGATAATATTTGCGGCATGCTGATGAAGTTCCCCGGAGATAAAATAGCCATACTGGATTCAACTATTTTATCAAATACCAAAACCGAGGCTTTCATCTATGGATCAAAAGGCACTATCCATATCCATGCGCGCTGGCATGAAATGACCAGTCTGTCGTTGCATCTGAAGGAAACCGACGAAGTGCAGCATTTTGAATTCAAAAAGAAGGGTCGTGGTTATAGTTATGAAGCTGTAGAAGTCATGCGTTGTATTTCTGATGGGAAAAAGCAAAGCGAAGCTATGTCGCATGCTTTTAGTTTGTTAATCATTGAAACGCTGGATGCGATTCGGCACAAAGCTGGTATAGTTTATTCTGTAGATTGAACTCGGTCTGATGCACAATGGCATTTTGAATTTACAGTTCAAGACGCGACCCCAGTGGCTTTTGGCTAAACAGGGTGAGTTATTGCATATTCATCTCCTGGAAGGTCTATACTCGGAGAATACGTATCGTGAGAAAATGTATATGAGTAGCAGTTTGAGCAGGGATTGGGGAATAACGGATGGTCAGACTTATATCATAAGCAGAACGGGTCAAATATTTATGGAAGGCCATATCTATATAAACTCCCCCACTGTCAGCAGACCCCATGCCGCGCTGAAAATTAAAAATGGAAGAATCCATCTTCGTGACCTAAATTCCACCAATGGCACTTATATTGTGGATAATGATAGTCCGGTTGCCTTTGAAGAAGGATATGTGACGCCAAATCAACCCCTGATGATAGGTAAAGTGACCTGTACGATTCAAGGCCTGATGACGATTTCCGGCGTCTATTCTACCCCAGATAAAAACACTCCCGATTTTGACGAGACTCAAAAAATAGAGATACCAATACCTAAACTGGTTAAAAAAACTGAAACCGGTTAATAATTGGATTTAGCCAGTTATTTTCTGCGCCCGGTTTTAAACAGGTTTTAGTGGACTGCTTCTTTTTGCAGATCAATGAGTCTGACCCCTGATATACGAGATCTGCCTCGTCCATAGACTCACTGTCGGAACGCAAGAATCAAGATAACGATAAATCTGTTTCCGAGCCGCATGAGTTTAGGTAACTGGCGCCTGATTTTGCGGTCTACATTTATATGATTGCAGCAGCGGTTAACTTATAATCGACTACCATATTCGAACCATCGATAACGAAGAGGCGCTATGGAACACGTATACTCGGTTTGGCAAATTGGCATTATCTCACTGGTCGCCGGTGCAATGATCGGCGCACTGGCTTATCGGCTGCTCGCACCATCGGTAAAACAGGCCGCTAAAGTCAAAACTGAACTGGAGGTGACCCGGGAGGAACTGGACAGTTACAAGTCCAATGTCAATCAACACTTCAACAAAACCTCGGAACTAGTGAACAATTTGACGCAAAACTATGTCAAGGTTTATCAGCATCTGGCGGAGGGCGCGCAATCCCTGGGTGATAGCAAGACTTTTACCAGTCTTCTGGAACAACATCAGGGCATGGTATCGATAACTCTAGACGATGAAACAAATGTCACGAATAAGGTTGATGATGATTCGTTTGTCGAACAGGGGGTGACGCAGGCAACGCCTGTGGAAACGGTAGACGAGCATGCCGAGCCATTCACCGAGGCTAATGCCGGTGAACCAGCCTCTGTAAGTTCGGAGTTTGACACCGCTAAAACCGATGCTTCGAGGTCATCAGGCAATCCCGGCGACTTGGCCGACGCCAGGGAACCAGTCCTTAATGTCGATGCACTCGAAGAAGCCCCCGAAAACACCGACATCGAAGAAGCCCGGGCGGAAGCGGGTAGCGCTGTTCCTGATGGTGAGGAAAAAATAGAAGTTAGAACTACCATGCATTGAGGCGTAAGACGGCCTCGCGAGGATCTGGTAAATGTGGCGGGAATGATCGGTCCATTCCTAACACCCCCCTTTATTCACTTATCCTCCTCTACAGACTCACGGAGGTATATGTTAGAGATTCCTGAGATGTCTTTCATAAAATTTTATCCCGTGCCGTTCGAATTGTGGGGTTCGCCCATAGAAGCTTAAGGCCTGGGCGAACAACGAAACACTCGATAATTTATTTCTTTGAACGCAGGACCTCGTAGCAGGCACCCATGGTGTGGTAATCAGTCTTTCCGGCGGGCGATTTTTTGTCATCATACTTGCGATTATCACGCGTCAGAATTCGATACCAGGCACCATATTGATGATCGACCATGTGTTGCCAGCTGTATTGCCAGATTCGCTGATACCAGTCATGGTAAACCTGCTCACCTGTGGCCTGTGCGAGTAACGCGGCGGCAGCGAAACTTTCCGCCTGTACCCAGAAATATTTGTCATCATCACACACGCTGCTATCCGGGGCGAAACCGTAACTAATGCCACCGTAATCATCGTCCCAGGATTTCTCCATTGCTGTATCGAATAATTCTCTGGCCCGCGGTAAATACCAGTCGGCTGGCTGGTGTCGATGTAAAATCAGCAGTAACTTGGCCCACTCGGTTTGATGACCGGGCTGGAATCCCCAGGGGCGGAATAAATGTTTAGGATCGCCTTTATTGTAGTCCCAGTCGATTTCCCAGTTAGTATCATAGTGTTCCCAGATTAGCCCATCCGCCTTAGCCGCCTGCCTACGAGTAATATTGTCTGCCAGGATGGCTGCGCGCTTGAGGTAGCGCGATTCCTGTGTCGCTTCGAAGGCCCATAACATCGCCTCGCAGGCGTGCATATTGGCGTTTTGACCTCGGTAAGGGTCAACCACGCTGAAATCCGTGTTGGCTTCGTCGGCATATAGCCCGAATTTGGCATCCCAGAAGTATGATTCCATTAATTTCCAGGCATTTTCTAATGTCGCTCGCCCTTCTTCGATACCGGCCAGCAGTGCGGTCGCGCCTGCGACAATGACAAAAGCAAGGCCGTAGCAGTGATTGGTCGCGTCGAGGATTGTTTCCTGATCACGTAACCAGGCATAGCCGCCGGATTCTTGCTGATAATGGTATTGCTGTAGATAATTCAAGCCATGGCGCGCCCAGTTTTTATAATCGTTATTATCAAAATACCGCGCGGCCATCGCGTAATTGAAAACGAAACGTGTACTGCTTACCAGATGGCGCGTTGACGGATCGTAGACAGTACCGTCGTCACGAAAGTGCTGAAAAAATCCACCGTTTTTGTCATAAACCCGGGGTTGGTAAAAGGCGAGGGTGTCGCGGATATGTTGTTTAAGAAATACCTGGCTGGCGAAATCTGGTTTTTGATTCATTTTATGGTTTTGTATGAAAGATTATCGATTGAGAAGGCTGAACAGTTCGGATTTATATCAAATAGCAGGTAAGTGATTGCCGATACTTTTTGAAAAAATTTGTGGCTTGATCATTCAAATTCTGACTTTGTCATACCGGATTCGACCGAAGCGTCGGACCGCCGGTATTCACTTAAACGAGACTTCAGAATATACAGTAACCACTGTTCAAAGGGCTAGGGCTGTTCCCACAGCCCCAGTCGCATTTCCACCGTCCCTGGCGGTCATTCCGGCTCGGAAGCCGGAATGACCGGTTTATTCAGTCGCTGCTTCATCCCTCACCTGGGTGCATCGTGGTTAAGCTCCACGTTACTGGCACAATGGATTTGGATAATATATTATTTACTTTGAAAAATAAATATAAATGCAATAGAATTACATTCATACTTCAGTATCACCATTATCTGTATTGGACGTAGAGATCTGGCTAAACTAACGATGTTTTTTATCTTTCATGGCGTACAGCGACACCTATCCTGTGCCCCCACTATCGATACCTTTACTATGTTGCGGGTTAAATTTATTCGCCGCCAGACCCTATTGGTAAATCCTTCGCTTGTCAGTACTTATGGCGAATAAAATTATTGCCGCAGGCCCTGCCCGTATTCGCGCACTAAACCGTAGAGCCGTACTGGACTATATTCGCAAAAATGGGCCGACATCGCGTTCCGGATTGATTCCTGCCCTGGAATTGTCGGCGGCTGCTGTGTCTTCGGTCACGAATGAACTGGTTGAGGGAGGCTTCCTGCGATCTGCAGCACCTGGAGTCGTGAGTGAATATGCGCCACGTGGCAGGCCAAAATCCCCACTGGAACTAAACTCGGATGCAGCCTACGCCATTGGCTTGCGCCTTCACCCTGTAGGTCATCAGTGCCGCATTCAAATGGCCTGGATCAATTATGCGGGCCATATCGAACGACTCCCGGCCCAGGTTTTTAATGACTATCACAATACCGACAGTGTGATTGACGCTGTTCTTGCGGCACTGTCCAGCGTCGAGCAATCTGTGCCAGACAAGGGCAAAATTTACGCAGCCACTATCGCAATACCGGGTGTTACAAATCAAAATGAAGTACTAATCGCACCTTCCCTAAGAGCCATCGAAGGCCGTAGTTTTGCCCCCGCAGTTGCGCATCAGGTTAACTACTCTATCTCTTTGCTCAATGATGTAAACCTTGCGGTATTGTCAGAATTGCACTTGCAGCCCCGACTAAAGCAATTAAATTTTTCATACCTGTACATTGGCCTGGGCGTAGGAGCCGGGATTGGCTTACGCGGTAGTTTATGGCCGGGAAATGGATGGGCAGGAGAGGTCGGACATCTGTGTATTGGTCGTAATGGCTACAAATCACCCAAATCTTTCGAAGGCATGTTAAGCACCGATGGCGCTTTTGTTGAGGAAACAAATCGACTGGGCTTAGCACCTGATGACCTGGATGGCATTGCGCAGGCTGATATTGATAATAATCAACGCACCTCAGCCGTGTTAGACGACTATGCGATTATTTTATGCGAGTTGGTGCTAGTGATTAGTTCCGTTCTGGGGCTGGATGAAGTGATTATTGATTTCCCATCGGAATTATTATTTTCCCGACTCCATTCCCGAATCATTAAATTAATTACTAAACAACCTCTCCAGGTTGCGATATCGGCACCGGCTAAAGGTAATGGTGCAGCAGTTCGTGGGGCCGCGCTCGCCGCACTGGATCTGGCCATCGATCGGGTTGAATTAGAATCTCCTCGCTAAACTTCCACTACGAAATAAAACTTGTTAAAAAATTTCCCCGGTCATCGCATGATGGTGATGATCGGCAGGTACCGGCGTCTTTTATTGCGGTTCTAGCCACCCAAATTCTCAGATGAATTTTTGGCCTCGAGAAAATAATTTTAATATTATCTTTACTTCACAAAGTGAATTATATATAGTTCGCTGCATATTGACTTCGACCATGCGGATCAACTTGAAAACAGATACTCCAAGTCTAATTGCAGATATCGGCGGTACTAACGCTCGTTTTGCACTTGTTGATAGCCCCGAAGCGCTACCTTACGATCCGAAAACGCTGCCCTGCGCCGAGTTCTCTACGCTGGCAGATGCCGCAGAAGCTTATCTCAATCTGGTAGCCGGCCCCCGACCACAAACAGCAGTTTTCTCGATAGCCACCCCAGTCACGGGTGACCAGCTGCACATGACCAATCATGTGTGGACCTCCTCAATTCAAAAAACAAGAGAGTCTCTGGGCCTGACCTCGCTTCGGATCATTAACGATTACACAGCGCTCGCGCTGTCGTTGCCACATTTGACAGACGATGATTATCAACAGGTCGGTGGTGAGCAATCGCCCCAGGGCCAAATTATGGCAGTACTCGGACCAGGTACCGGCCTCGGTGTTTCGGGCGTGATTCAGGTAGGTAAGCATTGGGCGCCACTGCAAGGCGAAGGCGGCCACGTTTCATACGGCCCTTTAGACAAACACGAAGCCGGTATCATAGAAATCATCCGTGAAAAATATGAT
>CAXMRQ010000081.1:0-6024 GCA_964196115.1 uncultured Gammaproteobacteria bacterium | reverse complement strand
CTGGCAGCCGACCCGGCGAATCCAGTTTCGTATCACATTACCGGCGGCATGCGTCTCGCGCATAAGCCGGAGCAGGTCGACACCTATAAACACTTCATCGGTATGGCTGGTGGGATGGGTGTGGAGATGGAGTTTATCGATGCTGCCGAAGCGGGTCGCCGACATCCATTAATGAATACCGAAGGTTTGCTCGGTGCCTGGTGGGATCCGCTGGATGGCGATATCGACCCGGCCGGAATTACCTTCGCACTGGCCCGCAAGGCGCGCGAGGCGGGTGCCGAGGTTTATCGATTCAATCCGGTGGAAAATATCACCTGCAAACCCAATCGCGAATTCATCGTGCATACTAAAAACGGTGACATCACCTGCGAGAAAGTGGTCAACGCCACAGGCTATCGCGTCAATGAAGTCGGTAATATGCTCGGCGTTAGCCATCCGGTGACGTCGATGGAACACATGTATTTTCTAACCGATACCATCCCGGAACTCGAAGCACTCGATTTCCGTGTGCCGATCATCCGCGATCCAGGCGATGACTTTTACAGCCGTCAGGAAAAAAATGGATTGCTGGTCGGAGTTTACGAGCAGGGTTGTAAAACTTTCGGCATGGACGGCATTGACCCCGAATTCACCCAGGCCTTGTGTGAGTCCGACCTTGATCGCTGCCTCGACAATATGGAGCGCATTTTCGAGCGGCTGCCCGCTCTTACCGAGGCTGGTATCCATACCGTGATCAACGGCCCGATTACCTATACGATTGACGGCGCACCGTTAATCGGACAGATACCGGGTATCGAAAATGCTTACTGTGCAATTGGTCTACGTGCTGGTATCGGTGAAAGCGGTGGTCACGGTAAAATCCTCGCCGAAATTATGGTTCATGGTGAAAGTGAGTGGGATGCGTGGTTTCTCGACCCCAGACGCTTCACACAATACGCTAATACCGAATACACCAGCTTGAAAGCAATCGAAGATTATCGAAACGAATTTCACTACCACATGCCGCACGAACATCGACCGGCCTCGCGCCTGGCGCGGACTACGCCGCTATACGCGGTGCTGGATCAAAAACGGTGCGCCTGGGGCGTGGTGAATGGCTGGGAGCGTGCGCTGTTCTTTAAACCCGACGCTGATTTCATTGATGAGCACAGTTATCGCTTTACGTCGACACGGGAGATAGTACGCAAGGAAGTCGAGGCGCTGACACGGGGCGTTAGTATCATGGAAGTTTCCGGTTTTAACCGTTACGAAATCAGCGGTGAAGGGGTCGAAGCATTCCTCGACCAGATGATCTGTGGCAAGCTTCCCACCGCTATCGGCAAGCTCAGTCTGTGTTATTTGCTCACCGAGAAAGGCAATATTTTGACCGAGGCAACACTGGTCAAACTGGGCGAAAATCGCTACTGGTATGGTTCAGCGGCGGCGGCGGAGTGGCATGATCGTGACTGGTTAAAACGGCATATGCCGGATTCCGTCAGTCTAAAAGAAATGGCAGGGACGCACACCATCCTGGTAATCGCAGGGCCGAGATCGCGTGAGTTATTGCAGTCAGTATCGCCGCGTAATGACTGGTCGAAGCAAGCATTTCCATGGTTACAGGCACGCAGTATGTTCATCGGTCACGCCGAATTAATCGCAATGAGCGTCAGTTTCTCGGGCGAACTCGCCTATGAATTACACATCCCCAATGAACAACTCTATTTAGTTTGGCAAATTCTCGAAGAAGCCGGTAAGGCGTTCGATCTCGGCTATTTTGGTCTCTATGCAACCGAGTCAATGCGCCTCGAAAAAGGCTATCGTCATTGGAAAGCCGATTTGATTTACGAGCACAATCCGTTTGAATCGCAACTCGATCGATTCGTTAATATGGATAAGCCTGACTTCATCGGTAAACAGGCTTTACAGCTGCAACTTGAACGTGGTTACCGCAAGCTGTTTATCTCGATGACTATCGATTGCGACATTGCTTCGGCGCATGGCGGTGACCCGGTATTTTCGGGCGGCTGTCAGGTCGGCAGCATAACTTCCGCAGGTTACGGTTTTCGTGTAGAGAAAAATATCGCCTACGCATTTGTAAACGCCGACCAGGCCAAAACCGGAACCGCGTTGTCGGTTGGTATTCTGGGTGAGAAGTATTCAGCTATAGTGGTTGATCCCATGCTGTATGATCCCGAGAATGAAAAGCTAAGATCGTGATATGAACGAACCTCCAAAACGCCGCAGACGTGGTACTAACAGCCGCGCTGAAATGCTCGCCAGGCGCAGCAAACCACCTGCGGTTAATCCGGCACCCCCGGGCTCGGTCGGTGGGCAATATAAGCCATTGACCGATCAACAGGTGAAACAGATTTACGATACCTCGTTGCGCATGCTGGCTGAACTGGGTATGGGTGAGGCGCCGCAGGCGCTGACCGATCAGGCGCTTAAATGCGGCGCTACGATTAACGCCATGGGTCGGCTATGTTTTTCGCGCGATATGGTCGAAGGCATTATCGACGGTGCCTGTAAGTCGTTTGTGTTTCACGGTCGCGACCCGCAATACAGCTTCGAAGTCGGCGGTGATCAGGTTTATTTCGGTACCGGCGGGGCGGCAGTACAGACGCTGGATTTGGATAGCCATATTTATCGACCCTCCACGCTCGAAGATTTATACGGTTTTACCCGACTGGCGGACACGCTGCCGAATATCAGCTGGTTTACGCGTTGCTGCGTTGCGACCGATGTACCCGACATTTTTGAACTCGATATCAATACCGCCTATTGTCTGATGCGTGGCACGCAAAAACCGGTGGGGACTAATTTTACCATCGGCGAACATGTCGATCCGATTATCGACATGTTCGACTGGGTTGCCGGTGGTGAAGGTAAGTTTGCGCAAAAACCGTTTTGCAAGGCGCACATCAGCCCGGTCATTTCTCCGATGCGTTACGGTGCGGATGCGTTTGACGTGGCGATAGCGAGCATTCGTCGTGGCATGCCGATCAACAGCATTATAGCCGCGATGTCGGGCGCGACCTCTCCGGCCACTATTGACGGCATGCTCGCAGCGTCGTTTGCCGAAACCATAGCGGCATTAATAATGGTGAATATTTTCGCCCCCGGCTACCCGATGATATTTTCTAACTGGCCGTTTGTTATCGACCTGCGTACCGGCGCATTTTGCGGTGGCGGTGGTGAAATTTCATTACTCAACGCCGGCTCAGCACAGCTCGCTAATTTTATCGGTGTACCATCGGGGGTTGCTTCGAGTATGTCTGATGCTAAGGCTGTCGACGCGCAAATGGGTATGGAAAAGGCACTCTCCGCACTCGCCTGCGGTCTATCGGGCGCGAATATGGTTTACGAATCCTCGGGCATGATGGCGAGCCTGCTCGGTGTATCCTTCGAAGCGTTTGTCATCGACAATGAAATGCTATCGCATGTTTATCGAATGATTCGAGGTATTGAAGTTAGCGATGACACGCTAGCATTCGAAGCGATGAAAAATGTGATCACCGGTGAAGGCCATTTCATCGGCGAAACGCAAACCATGGAAGCGATGGAACGCGACTACTACTACCCAAAATTATCGGATCGCATCGAGCCAACTACCTGGGCTGAAGATGGTGCATTGGACATCTGGCAAAGGGCCAATGTGAGCGTGCGCGAAACTTTAAAAAACCACCACCCGGAATATCTGTCGCCGACTCTTGATCGCAAAATAAGGGATAAGTTTAAGATCCTTCTTAAGTAGGGTCGAATTCATTCGGCCAGTCGCGCCATTGGTCGAATGAATTCGACCCTACGAGTATTATCCGGGTGAAGTGGGATCAATAACCTCCAGGTGAAAAGAGCATGAAGCCTATTCCCAATATTATTGCCCTGAATCGAGCCCCGCGGTTTATTTCTGAAAATTTATCAGCGGCGGGAATAATTCGAGTTCGCGTAGGCTTTCCGAGATGATAGAAACAAAACTTTCTTTTAACCTGGGGTCGCCAAAAACCTTCTGGATATCGATCACATCAAAATAATTGTCGTCAGCGTAGTTCGGATTCCACAGAATCAAAGGGCATTCCTGTTTGGAATAGATGGAAGTGCCCATGCCTTTATGTATGGATCTCACTTCAATTTCATTAAAACGGGGGTTTTCACACAGGTACAGGCAGGAACTGACATCGACTCTGGTGATTTTGTCTAGTACGTCACGGGGATGAATTTCACCGATAACCTGAACCATGCGAGTGATGTCTTCTTCGGTATCGGCAATCAGGTTAAATGGCCCCTGCACATCGTCGCGGGAAAAAATATATCGGTCCTCATGGGGGACAATTTTGCCCACGGTTAAAATATTCGTCGATATATTCGCCGCGTAATATTTTGAGATGTCGTGGAATATAGCTGCCATTAACCTATACCTGTCGGATTTTGTAATCTAACCCGGAAATTTCATAAATCATGCGCAAGGATAGCGCAGTATATTGATTTCACAAGGAAATAGCCGAAGAGGCCTCGTATCAATGATTCCGAGCGACTGAGAAACTATTTCTTGTGGAATCAATAGACAAGCGAGATTGTGCATGATTTATGAATTTTCCGAGTTAATACGATATTAATTATAAGTTCTAATTATAGTAGATTGTACTGTTATGAGTAGGTTGCAGTTATATAATCTTTATACCAGTTGTTTTTACGGTCGAAACAAAATGTGGCGAGCCTGACTAAATGCCCGATACTTTCACCATTTTAGCGATTCTCGTTACCTTTCTGTTTGCTGGCATGATCAAGGGTATTATCGGTCTTGGCTTGCCGACGGTCAGTCTGGCTGTGCTGACGGTTATAATCGGTCTGCCCAACGCGATGGCATTAATTCTGATACCGTCATTTATTACCAATCTGTGGCAAGCCATGGTGGGTGGTAATGGGCGTGTCATTTTTCGGCGCATCTGGGTTTTTCTGCTGATGGCCAGCTCGACCGTTTGGCTCGGAGCCGAAGCGATTTCGCGGGTGGATTTACCCATACTTTCCGGGTTATTGGGCGTGTTGATTGTAGTCTACTCTATCAGTAGCATTGCCGGATTGCGCTTCAATGTGACTAAATCACAGGAAACATGGTTAGGGCCAGTGGCGGGTATTATCAACGGTATACTGACAGGAATGACCGGTTCATTCGTAGTCCCCGGGGTTTTTTATCTTAGCACGATAGGGCTTTCGCGAGACAGGTTAGTGCAGGCGATGGGCATGCTATTTACGCTGTCCACACTCTCGCTTGGGATATCTTTACGGACGAATAATCTTCTGACGGTTGAGCTCGGTCAAATGTCGGCTGCGGCCTTATTGCCGGCAATTATCGGTATGGTGATCGGGCAGCGGATTAGACATAAATTATCTGAAAATCTATTCAAACGACTATTCTTTATTTCACTTCTGGCGTTGGGGTGCTACATCATCCTAGGAAACGCTATATACGGAATCATTTAATGTTTGTTATTTATGTCCTGCCAACATCAACACGCGCTGATGTATAATTTAACCATGATAATAAATTCACAGGAATCAGAGGCGTGTTAAAAAACTCCATATTCGCGGTCGCCGCTATATTTTTATTGATCAGCAGTGCCTGGGCAGAGCACGAGGTAGACCATCGCTATAATATCCGTGGTTATGTGCTGGATGAAAACCAGCAGGGTATTGGCAATCTTAATGTTCAGGCCTTCGATGGCGGCAGTTTGTTAGGCAGCATTACGACCGAATCCAACGGCTATTATTCGCTGCATTTGCATCTGCACGACACCGACAATCGCAAAATCCTCAGGCTACGTGCGGGGCCGCATGAAGCAGATCTACGCGTGAAATTAAATCCGGGAGACACAAGCACATTACGTGTTCACGATGCTAATTTCGTCGCCGGTGAGTATATCGAAGGCGAGCTTAATCGCTTCCGTATGCCGCCCTGGGTGTATCCGCTTGGAGGGCTGCTAGTGCTCGGTGTGATCGTGGTTTTGCTTGAGAAGCGCCGAAAAAAGAAAATCAGGCAAAAAAATATTG
>CAXMRQ010000080.1:0-21553 GCA_964196115.1 uncultured Gammaproteobacteria bacterium | reverse complement strand
GCATTAGTGCATCCATGCACGTCATATTGGCGCATAGTGCCTGTCAAATAATTCATAGTTACCTACATGGACGTAGGGTATGCAGATAATGCAGGAGCAATTATCTGCCACCTTATTGGTGATGAGAAGTTATTTGGTTTTGCCTGGTGCGTCAAGAGCTCGCTTAAAAGCGCCTACTTTTGGTGCGTGGACTTTCGTGATCCAACTGCGTTTTCTCGGTTTAATCGAATCGGAGGCAGGTTTGTTGCAGTATGCTACGCAGAAAGCTCATCGAGTATAGATTTTTTTATAGGTTTTGCACGTGATAGAAAATACTCTACTCTCCTTGTTGATATATCTGTTTTGTGCCGACGTAGTGGTCAGCCAGGTAAATCAGGAACTCTCTTTCTCGGTCATTGATTTCACGGACTTGTTTGGCCGGATTTCCGAGGTAAAGAAATCCGGACTGAAGACGCTTGCCGGGAGGCACCAGTGAGCCAGCGCCTATCATTACTTCGTTTTCGACAATGGCATCATCCATGACGATTGAGCCCATGCCGATCATGCAGCGATCACCGATACGACAGCCATGCAGCAGAACCTTATGGGCTACACTCACCTGATTGCCGATATGCAGTTCGGCACCCTTCGCATTAAATTCACCGGCATGCGACACATGCAGTACCGAGCCATCCTGAATATTGGTGTTATCACCGATACGAATAATATTTACGTCGCCGCGAATTACACAGAGTGGCCACACCGAAGAATTATCGCCGATAACCACATCGCCGATGACTACTGCACTCGGATCGATGTAACTGGATTCGGCAATAGTCGGTGAAATACCCTCAAATTTTCGTATCATTTAACCTAGGAAACGCAGTTGGGCGCGAAAAAGACGCGTACCAAAAGTAGGCGCTTTAGGCGAGTTATTGGCGTGCATAGCCAAATCAAATAATTCGTAGTCACCTTATTGGTGATGAGAAGTTATTTGGTTTTGCTTGGTACGTCAAGAGCTTGCGTGGACTTTCGTGATCCAGCTGGGTTTCCTAGGTTTAAGCTTCCTGACAGTTTGCAATCAGGCAGGTATAGTAGCGAAAAATTTCGACCATGAACAAGTAAATCAGCAAGGTTATGAATCCAGAAATAGAACACAAATTGCGCCTCTACGCAGAACTAATCCGATTCGAGAAACCGATCGGTGTATACCTGTTGTTATGGCCGACCCTATGGGCACTGGTAATCGCCGGGGAAGGTGCGCCTGATCTATGGGTTTTACTGGTTTTCGTGGTAGGCGTATTCCTCATGCGTTCGGCTGGTTGTGCGATAAACGATTATGCCGACCGCCATATAGACCGCCATGTCGCGCGCACCAAAGATCGTCCACTGACCAGCGGCCGAGTTAGCGAAAAAGAAGTTTTGCTGGTCTTTGCAGGTTTGACTCTGCTGGCCTTTTTACTGGTACTGAGCCTGAATCGATTTACTATTATACTCTCTGCGGGTGGATTACTACTCGCAGCGAGTTATCCATTCATGAAGCGTTTTCACTATTTACCGCAGGTTCATCTAGGTGCAGCTTTTGGCTGGGCAGTACCGATGGCGTATGCAGCCCAAACCGACAGCCTACCGAAGCAGGCCTGGCTAATATATGTTACGGCAATAATATGGGCAGTCGCATACGACACTATATACAGCATGGCCGACCGCGAGGATGATATAAAAATCGGTGTTAAATCGACGGCAATATTATTCGGCGAATATGATCGTGCGATGGTCGGTCTGTTTCAGATCCTGTTTATATTGGCCCTCGGGCTAATAGGACGGGATCTGGAATTTTCTGCTATCTATTTTTATGCGCTTGGCGGGGCGAGTCTATTACTGATCTACGAGCAGTATTTGATCGTATACCGCATCCCTGAGAGATGCGTCCGGGCCTTTTTGCACAATCACTGGGTTGGTGCGGTCATATTCTTTGGCATCATGGGACATTATTATTCACTTTAAACCTAGACACCGCAGTTGGGTGCGAAAAAGATGTGCATGATATTGATGTGCATGGGGAATCTGGAAAACTCGTGGTCACCTTATTGGTGATGAGAGGTTTTTCAGATTTTCCAGGTGCATCAAGAGCGTGTGCATACTTTCGTGATCCAACTACGGTTTCTAGGTTGATTGCCTGCCGAATTAGCGACTACCAGGGTAGTGAAAATGTCTTCACATTGGTATAGCTATTCATCGCCTCGATGACGCCTTCCTTGTAACCCAGACCCGAGTCCTTGATGCCACCAAATGGGGACATTTCAATCCGGTAACCGGGGACTTCCCAGATATTAACGGTGCCGGTTTCGAGTTCATTGATAAAACGGATAATGTCATCCATGCGGTTGGTGCAAACACCGGATGACAGACCAAACGCAGTCGAGTTGGCGACTTCGATGGCATGGTCGATGTCTTTTACACGAATAATCGGAATCGGTGGTCCGAAGGTTTCTTCACGAACCAGTTCGCAATCAAGCGGTACATGGTCGAGTACTGTGGGTGAGTAGACCGCACCCTGGCGGTCGTTGCCGTAAAGCAGTTTGGCACCTTTTTCGATTGCGTTGTTGACCCGGTTCTGGAACAGAATCGCCGCATCTTCGTTGATTACCGTACCGACATCGGTGTTAGGATCCATTGGATCACCGTATTTCAGTTTCGATGCTTTTTCTGCCACTAGTGCGGCAAATTCATCGGCAACCGACTCGATACACAGGACCCGTTTCACCGCGGTACAGCGCTGACCGGAATTTTTAGTGCCGCCGGCAACTGCCAGTTCAGCTGCCTTGTCGAGGTCGGCATCGTCCATCACGATCAAGGGGGCATTGCCGCCAAGTTCGAGTACAGTCCTTCGGTAGCCTGCAGTTTCGGCGATATATTTGCCGACCCGCACACTGCCGGTAAAGGTGACCAAATCGATATTCGGATTGGTCAGCATTTCGTCGCCCATGTCTTCGGGCAAGCCGGTGACGATGGATAACATTTGTGGCGGCAGACCGGCCTCGTAGAGTATGTCGGCCAATAATAGCGCGGTTAGCGGCGTTAGCTCGGTGGGCTTTGCGACCATGCAGTTGTTGGTTGCTATCGACGGTGCAATCTTGTGTGAAATCATATTGAGCGGATGGTTAAACGGCGTGATCGCGGATATAGCGGTGAGCGGTTCGCGTTGGGTGAAAATCTTGCGCTTCTTACCGTGCGGTGTCAGGTCGCAGGAAAATATCTGCCCATCGTCCTTAATGCATAGCTGTCCCGCAAGGCTAAATACATCGAATGCTCGACCCACCTCGTAGAGACTGTCTTTCTTGCTCAAACCACTTTCAGCGGTAATCAGGTCAGAAATTTCTTCTTTGCGTGAGACGATGATCTCGGCGGTTTTGGACAAAATTTGCTGTCGTTCGTAACGGGTCAGTGTTGGTTTATAGTTAGCCGCAATTTCAAACGCACTGGCAACCTGCTCGCGGCTCGCCCGCGGCACAGTGCCCACAAGTTCACTGTTATAGGGATTAAAAACCTCGACTACTTTGACGGTGTCACCGTCGACTATTTTGCCAGCGATACGCATTTTTTCGTGCCTGACTGTGTTTAGTTTCTCTGCTGTTAAAGCCATTTGAATAGTATCCGATAGAAAAATGATTAAAGTGTCGCGTGATTCAGCGCGATGTTAAAGATGTCAAAATTTCGTAGTTGTTTGCTACTGTCGAGATGGTGTACCGGTGTACTGATGATCAGCGGTACCTGCTGTTCAGTGACCCCGCCATGCGATCGTAGTGGCACTTCCAGCCCGGACAAATCGTGTCGACTGGCAGTCGTACCGAGAACAGTGTCCTGTTTCGAAACCAAAATCAGATCGCCCATTCGGTCGTTCGCCAGTTCAAACTGGTCGCAACCCTGTAAGTTATCAAGCACTTGTTCGATCCCATCGATAACCGCTAATTCAGATTTGATGGCGTCGATGTCGACACCATCGGGTAAATACACGGTGGCAAATGAACCCAGTGCGCCATGATGCACCACGTAAGGGTCGGTGATCGGTAAAATGACTCTGGCTGCACCTCGCGACAGGATGCGATCCATCTCATCCTGTAGATAAATAATATTGGGGTCACCCGCGGCATTGTGTTTTGCATTCATGCCATGATCGGCGGTGAGCGCAACCACTGCACCGAGCGCGTCCAGCTTTGCCCAGTAGCTGTCCATCATCGCGTAAAATGAATTAGCCCCCTCGCTGCCCGGTGCGAATTTATGCTGGATGTAATCGGTGGTTGAAAGATACATCAGGTCGGGTCTCACCGTTTCTAGCAGCTTTACGCCAGCGGCGAAGATGAACTCTGAAAGCTCGGCGCTGTAGACCGAGGGTACTTCCATGCCGACCATATCGAGCACATTGTCGATGCCATTATCGGCCAGGCTAACCTGGTCGGATTTTTCGGAAGAAAAGCAGATCGCACCATCGGTGCCGAAGCTGAGCTCGTTGCCTAGCAATCGACGCAATTTGTCCTTGGCGGTAATTACAGCAATTTTGGCCCCGGCATCCTGAAAAGCTTTGAAGATTGTCGGCGTGCGCAGTAATTCGGGTTCGTTCATCATGACTTCACGGTCGTTATCCCGGTCGTAATAAAAGTTACCACAAATACCGTGAACCACCGGTGGAACGCCGGTGACGATCGAAATATTATTCGGGTTGGTAAAACTCGGTACGACACATTGTGCACGTAAGTCTGAACCCTGGCCCTCGACGATTTTTTTCATCCAGGGCATCACCCCCGCCGCTATTGCCTGCTCTATATAATTAGGTTCCGACCCATCGATGCAGACCACTACCCGTGGGCGATCCGGCCACAGATAATCTCGTCCATTAACGCTAACTGTATTTGATTCTGAATTCATTTTACGCGTGGGTTCACTATTAGAATTGGGGCGACACTATACCGGTATACCTGACATGGGGTTAAATCGATATTAAATATGAATACTATTGGCGTTACCTATAATAAACCAATCATTAGTTTGATTATTAGTAAGCTTTATTCGTCGGTACCCTGCTATAGATAATGGCAATACAAGTTATTTATAATTACCATTGGTCGCCTTCGATGTTTTTCAATACTGTGGGTGGACTTCAACCTGACGATTCACTAACTATGGCCCGTCACAGATAAGGTCACATTATTATGCAATTTACTCACGAACGCGAATTTACCTATACCCGCAGTTACCGCGGCCCGGTCCGATGTGTCATTCTAGATTGGGCGGGCACGACCATGGACTTCGGCTGCATGGCGCCAGCAGTGGTTTTTCGCCAGGTATTCGAAAAAGCCGGTGTCCCGATCAGTTTAGAAGAAGCTCGAGTTCCGATGGGCGCTCATAAAAGAGTTCATATCGGTTTGATTTGTGAAATACCCAGTGTGCGACGACGCTGGGTCGAAAAACACGGCACCGAACCCACTGATGACGACGTGGGTCGCATGTTCGATGATTTTGTTCCGATGCAGGAGGCCTGCCTGTCTGAATATTCGCAACTGATTCCAGGCACCCTCGAAGTGATTGGCGAATGCCGCAAGCGCGGGTACAAGATTGGCTCGACCTCTGGCTACTTGCCGGGCATGCTGGCTATCAATCAGGCCGACGCGAAAAAACAGGGCTATGACCCTGATGCCACTTTCGGTGCCGGCGACGTCAAGCGTGGACGCCCCTTCCCGCATATGGTGTTGCGTAATATGCTTGAACTGGACATTTCACCGGTGCAATCGGTGGTAAAAGTGGATGATACCCTGACGGGTATTGAAGAAGGATTGAACGCGGGCGCCTGGGGTATTGGCCTCGCAATATCCGGCAACGAGGTGGGTGTACAACTGGATGAATGGAATTCATTTTCAGAAGAGGTAAAGCAAAAACACCGAGATCGGATTTATCCCACCATGTACCAGCGTGGTGCGCACTACGTAGTCGATAGCATTGCCGACCTGATGCCCTGTATTGACGACATTGAGTTACGTATGAAGCGTGGTGATAAGCCTTAAACCTTAAGGGTCCGAAATATCAGGACTTCTGGTTGGAATAGACCATTTTGAGGAAAGCATCGGTTACCCGTTGGGAGCGTCTCTCTTTTAGACAAATGAAATATTCCTCGTGGATTAGTTCGGCATTACTCACGCGAAGTGGTCGTAGTCTGGAATCGGCCACCAACTCGTTTTCTGCCACTATGCCGACACCGAAACCGGCTGCTACCGCTTCGCGCACGCCTTCGCGACCGCTGATTTCCATCACATTGATTAATTCGCCGCCCATGCGCTCGACCGCCTCTTCAAAAATCGAGCGGGTTCGCGATCCTTTCTCTCGCAAGATGATACGCTGCTCGAGTAACTCTTCGATTGTAATCGAACGCCGATCGGCCCAGTTATGATCCTGATTGACAAACACCACCAGTCTGTCCGGTGCCAGTGGTATGGAAAACAGACGTTCATCGTCTTGTGGAATATTCGGCAGGAATGCGACATCGCAACGATTCGACACCAGCCAGGACATTAATTGTTGCGAATTGCCATACTGAATCGAAATCTGTATACCGGGGTACAGGCGTTGAAACTGCGCTAGCAGGGGTGTCACTATGTAAGGCGAGTCGGCGGCGACAAGTAACTTTCCAGAAGTCAGCGCGCGTGCCGATAAAAATAATTGCTCGACTTCTTCCTCGTAGCGAATCATATGGCGCGTAATCGCATGAGCGGACCTTCCGATATCGGTTAGCTCTATATGGCGTCCGTGGCGAACGAATAATTTGATCCCGTATCGTTCCTCTAGCTCTTTCACCTGTCCCGACAGGGTTGGCTGGGTAATATGCAAAAATTCAGCGGCTCGGGTAAAGCTGCCATGCGTGGCGACCGCGTGGAAGGATCGCAGGTGGGCGTGAGATATTGGCATAACCTATTTAATTCATTTGTAATATCGATTTGATAGATACTATTTAATAAGGGTATAAATGGCAAATCGTAACAACCCCTGAAAATTCAATCTAATGACCAGTGATAACAGTAATAACAGTGCAGTAAGTTCACCGACCGGTGATCCTTATCTACTTACCCCGGGACCTCTTACCACATCGGCAACCGTTAAACAGGCAATGTTGCACGATTACGGCTCGCGCGATAATACCTTTATCAACATCAATGCGCGCATGCTGGAAAGACTGGTTGAGATTGTCGACGGTGCAGGCACCCATGTTAGTGTGCCATTGCAGGGAAGTGGTACTTTTGTGGTCGAGGCAATGATTGGTTGTTTCGTGCCGGCCGACGGCAAATTATTGATTCTGGTCAACGGCGCTTATGGTCACCGCATTGCCAAAATAAGCGATTACTATCATCGCGAATACGTCATCCAGGAATCCGCAGAGGATGTACCGGTCGACACCGCTCTACTCGATCAAACTCTGGCCAACGACACTGACATCAGCCACGTGGTGATGGTTTATTGCGAAACCACATCGGGTATTCTCAATCCGATTGAAAAAATATCCGAAGTCGTTGCACGTCATGAGCGTGGATTGTTAATCGACGCGATGAGCGCTTTCGGTGCATTACCCCTAAGTGCAAAGCAAATTAAATTTGATGCGGTGGTAGCGTCGAGCAATAAATGTCTCGAAGGTGCGCCTGGTATGGGATTTTGTATCGCGCGTAAATCGGCGATGGAAAACACCAAAGGCAATTCACCTTCGCTAAGCCTCGATTTATACGACCAATGGCAGGTGATGATGAAAACTAAGCAGTGGCGCTTTACCCCGCCAACCCATGTATTGCTGGCTTTTGATCAGGCGTTGAACGAATTCGAAGAAGAAGGCGGTGTCGAGGGTCGTGGTGGTCGCTATCGGAGTAATGGCGATCTATTGATATCGGGAATGCGTGAGATGGGATTTAAAACCCTGCTGCCCGACGACTTACAGGCACCAATCATCATCACCTTTCACATGCCGAAAAATCCTGAATTTGATTTCAGCAGCTTTTACGATGGCCTGCGAGATCAGGGATATGTGATTTATCCAGGCAAGCTGACTGTTGCCGATAGCTTCCGCATGGGTTGTATCGGACGCTTAAATCTCGATCAGATGCAGGGTGCACTGGATGCTGTTAAAACAATGCTAGGCCGCTTCGGCATAGACAAAATAAACTGATCAGTTAATACCTGTAGGGTCGAATTTACTCGACCAATATATGACTGGTAGATCTGAATTGATCAGATCTGCCTTACGTCATAGAATCACCCTCCCAAAATGAGGTTCAATTTACATGGCAATCCAAATTCCTGAGCGCGCCAGCGCTGTCATTATCGGCGGAGGCGTAATCGGCTCCAGTGTTGCCTACCATCTGGCGAAGCAGGGCTGGACCGACGTGGTTTTGCTCGAACGCCAACAGTTCAGTTGCGGCACCACCTGGCATGCGGCAGGCCTGGTTGGCACCATGCGCGCGAATGAATCGCAGGCCAGACTCTGCGAATACTCGATGGCCGTATTGGCCGAGCTCGAACAGGAGACCGGCCAGGCGACCGGATTCAAACAGGTCGGTTCACTTTCGATCGCTCACAGTGTTGCTCGTTTTGAGGAACTCAAGCGCGTCGCCGCGATGAATAATGCTTTCGGTGTGACCCAGGTCGATATTGTTACCCCCGACGATATCAAGGCTTTATATCCGTTCGTAGAAACAGCCGATTTACTCGGCGGCAGTTGGGTTGCACAGGATGGCACCGCGAGTCCGGTCGACATCACATCGGCGTTTGTTAAAGGCGCGCGCCAACGTGGCGTGAAATGCCTCGAAGGTATCAAGGTAACCGGTATCAGTCAGGCCAATGGCAAGGTCACCGGCGTGGTTACTGAGCAGGGTGAAATTCAGGCTGATTTTGTCGTCAACTGTGCTGGTTTATGGGGCCGCGAAGTAGGCAAAATGGCGGGGGTCAATGTGCCGCTACACGCCTGCGAACACTACTACGCAATCACTGAAAAACAGGCCAATATCCCTTCTGATTTACCCGTGCTGCGCGATCACGACCGCTGCGCCTATTATAGAGAAGATGCGGGCAGCTTACTGGTTGGTGCGTTTGAACCGAATGCTGTGCCCTGGGGACAAAACGGTGTGCCGGATGACTTCGCCTTCGAAGAACTCGAAGGTCATATGGACGATCAATTTATGCCGGTGCTCGAACACGCAATGTATCGTGTGCCATTTTTACAGGATGTTGGCTGGCGTAAGTTTTTTTGCGGGCCGGAAAGTTTCACCTCCGACGATCAGTTTCATATGGGCGAATCACCCGAGCTTAAAAACTTTTATGTGGCCTGCGGCCTGAATTCGGTGGGCATTCAAACCTCGGGTGGACTCGGCCGCGCACTCGCCGAATGGATGGATTTAGGCCACGCTCCGATGGATCTCTGGGGCAACGATATCCGTCGTATGTTCCCGTTCCAGTCGACGCAACACTATATTCAAAACCGGGTCACCGAAACGCTCGGTTTGCTGTATGACAACCACTACCCCTATAAGCAGATGGAAACCTCGCGCAATATTCGCCACTCACCGTTGCACGAAAAACTCGCGGTACACAATGCCTGTTTCGGTGAAGCCGCTGGCTGGGAACGACCTAACTGGTTTGCGCCGAAGGGCGTAGAACCCAAATACGAATACAGCTTCGGCAAACAAAACTGGTTCGAATATAACGCCGCAGAACATAAAGCAGCGCGTGAAAAAGTCGTACTATTCGATCAAAGTTCATTTTCTAAATATCTAATTCAGGGCCGCGATAGTTGCAAAGTGCTGCAACGCATCAGCAGTGCCAACGTCGATGTCGACATCGGTAAAATGGTCTACACCCACTGGCTCAACGAACGCGGTGGAATCGAAGCCGACCTGACCGTGACACGAATGGCTGAAAATGAATACTGGGTGGTCAGCGGTGCCGCGCAAACTATTAAGGATATCGACTGGTTAAAGAAGCATATCGATGAAAACGAATTTTGCTGTGTCAGCGACATCACCAACGCCTGGGCGGTAATGGGTGTGATGGGACCGGACAGTCGGGCGTTACTCAGTGACACGTTGAATCATGATATGAGCACGCAGAACTTTCCTTTCGGATCGTTCCAGCCAGTGGAGCTGGGTGCTAGTCGCGCCTATGCTGCCAGAGTTTCCTACGTTGGAGAACTCGGCTGGGAGCTATACGTACCCACCGACCAGGCGCGACATGGTTTCGATTATCTCTGGGACAAAGGTCAGGGCCATGGACTACAGCTGGCCGGCATGCACACGCTCGATTCCTGCCGCATAGAAAAGAAGTTCGTCCACTATGGCCACGATGTCGCCGAAGTCGATACACCGCTCGAATGCGGCATGGGTTTTGTCTGCGATTTCGATAAGGACATTCCCTTCATCGGTCGCGATGCGATTTTGAAGCAAAAAGAATCGAAATCATTCATGAATAAGCGCCTGGTGCAATTCCTGCTCAAGGATCCGGAAGCGATGCTTTATCATCACGAACCAATCCTGCGTGATGGCAAAATTGTCGGTCACCTGACCTCGGGTAATTATGGGCATACTCTGGGGGGTTCGGTGGGGCTTGGTTATGTTGAAGTTGAAGAAGCTGTGACGAAAGACTATCTGGATTCTGCTAAGTTTGAAATTGATGTGGCAGGGGACAGAGTAGCTGCTGAGGCCAGTTTGTCGGCTATGTATGATCCGCGGGCTGAGCGGATGCGGGGATAATTTGCTTGTTTGATTCTACCCGGGTTTTCGCACACGAATTACTTTCGTTATTCCATCGCTAATAGCGAGTAAGTGCGTGAGTTACTTTCACCAGTTGAGATAAAAATCATTATGGGCAGTCCAGAAACTCCATCCTTCCCCAGCATCTCTCTGAGTCATTTCGAAATCTATGTCCGTGACGTCGTAATCATGGAAGAGTTTTATACGCGTTATCTCGGGTTTGTCGTAACCGATAGAGGTGAGGGCGATAACGGCATGGTATTTTTAAGTAGAAATCCGCATGAGCATCATCAGCTGGTTTTAACGCCCAGGCGGTCCCATAAACCAGCAGAAAGCCCGGTTGATCATATTGCTTTCCGAGTTGATTCTATTGCCAATTTAAGAGTATTCCACAAATCCTTATTATCCAGCTCAACAACATTTCAGACGGTATCACATGGCACGACATGGTCTATATATTTCCTCGATCCAGAGGGAAATCGTCTCGAAATTTTTACAGACACTCCCTGGCACGTAAACCAGCCCTGCAGATTTGAAATAGACCTTGAACTGTCGAATGAAAATCTACTTGAGTTCACCGAACATAGAATAAAGAATTTACCAGGTTTCAAAGTGGTTGCGGATTGGAGAGAATTACATATCGATTCTATTAACGCTGAAAATGTTGAAAAGAAATCCTAACAACATGCCCTGAAGTTACATGATAAAGATCCCCCGGATAATAATCCTGGCCGCGCGCCTGCCCTCTTGTGCCTCGCATCAACCGCTCTTCAAGCCAGATAATCCTTTTCCACCTGACAGCACGCGCACCAGTAGATTAACGCCGATGATGATCATCACCAGCAACAGCGTTACCGCGCCTGAATGTTGAGTCATATCCTGTTCGTTGTAATTAAAGATCAATCCGGTGAGCACCATATTGGTCGGCGATATTAATAGAATAATCAATGACAGTTCGCGCATGGCGGTGATAAACGTCAGCAGCATGCCCGCTATCAGGCCACTGGTTGACATCGGGATAATGATTTGGGCCATCCGCCGGAACCATCCGATGCCCTGCACTCGTGCCGTTTCTTCGAGGGACTTGTCGATTTGCATCATTGCCGCAATTCCGGTGCGGGAGGTGAACGGCAGGTTTTTCACCACTGTAATTAATACCAGAATAGCGAAGGTTCCGTACAGCGCTGGTAGTGGTCCAAACGGTGTTGAAAACATTCCGATATAAATCGCACCAAGTGCGATGGATGGGAAAATGTAAGGTGCAAACGTAACACCTTCGAGCCACTTCGACAGTAAGGTTCCGCGACCTCTTACCGCCGCGTAGCCAATCAGCAATCCCATCAGGCCATTCAGTACAGCAGCCGTCACACCCAATTTACAGCTATTCCAAAGGGCCGTCAGGATGCCCGGCGAGTGCACAATCCCCGGTTCACCGTAGGCGATGTCTGCGTCACCTTCGCCGAACCAGAAGTGCGACGTCAGGCCTTCAAGTTTATATTCTCCTGGCGTGATGATTAGTGACTCCCACAGTAAAATCAGCATCGGTAGAACGACTGAAATAATCACAAAGGCGGCGACTGCTATGGTTGCCGGCCAGCGCCAGACACCAAGCCCTATTTCGTTTTGCCGAAATCCCTTTCCGGTCAGGGTAACGAAACTCTTGCGAATGCCAATAATGCGATTGTTTATCCAGATAAAGCTGATCGCCATGACAATAAGCACCAGAGCGAGTACATAGGCATCGCCGTTATTGCGAGCGTTCAGCGAGGCATAAATTTGCGTCGAAAAAGTAAAAAAACGCACCGGCAGTCCTAGCAGCGCAGGCGTGCCGAAGGTGCCTAAAATTCGTATAAACGTTAATACGATAGCAGACCCCAACGCCGGCATTAACAAGGGCAGAGTGATCCGCCACAGGCGCTGGCGTCGGTTCATGCCGCAGATTGCTCCCGCCTCTTCCAGTTCAGAATCGACGGTTGCCAGCGCCCCTGACATCAGCAGATAGCCATAAGCGTAATAGTGCAGCGACAGGCATATGACAATCGGGAAAAAACCATAAGATACCCAGTCGGGCGGCTGAACTCCGAAAAAGCTGGTGAACATGCCTTCGCTGCCGCCAATCCTGTCATTTTTAAACAGGCTCAACCAGGCCAGGGCTAATACCCATGACGGCATCATGTAGGGGATAACGACCATTGCGCCAAACACCCCTTTACCATGAATATTAGTGCGAACTAAAAGCCAGGCCAGTCCGGTGCCAACCCCTACACCCAGCACCGTCACGCAAAACCCGATGCCAATGCTGTTCATCAAGGGTTTAATCAGCAGCGCGTAGGAAAGTGGACCGGTAAAAATTCGCTCTAGATGAAACAGCGTAAATGCGCCAACCTCGGCATCGGGGCGATAGGCCTTATCGTAACTCTGGTAAGTGAGCGAATCGTGAATAATTTCAAACAGTGGTATTAGCACCAGAACGGCAAGCACAGCCAGGCAGATAACGCCGAGGATTAATTCGGGTCGGTTGCGAATCCGGTAGTACTGGTAATACAGATTGCGGCCCGAGAACATCGGCGGTGTTGCAATATCGGTTTGCGAGAGAGCCATTCGAATATCTACGGCCTCAGCTGATCAGATTTTGTTCTGTTTCTGGGTCGAAAAAAGCGACAGTTGCTGGATCTACATCGATCCACAAACAATCCCCAACGTCCAGGCGCATAAACCCAGGCTGCAACAATGTTATGGCGGTATTATTTTCAGTTCGCGCCTGCAAAATCGTGCTGGCACCGGTTGGTTGAACAGAATCCAGAACTACCTTTTTCCGGCCTTCGACGACTACTTCCGAAATATTGATGCTTTCCGGTCGAACGGTTGCAACCAGAGTATCTGTTTTTGGCCTTAGCCCTTGCGGCAGGGTAAATTTTAAATCACCGCAATCGAGTCGCATCACTCCTGCCGCATTGGTGACGGTGCCGGTGAATTTGTTGATTCGTGGATCACCGATAAACTCGGCGACGAACAAATTACCAGGGTGATGGTAAATGTCATAAGGTGTACCCTGCTGCATGACCAAACCGCCATTCATCACCACGACCATGTCCGAAAGTGTTAAAGCCTCGATCTGATCATGCGTCACATAAACGGTGGTTGCTTCCAGATCGCGATGCAGACCTTTCAGTTCGGTGCGCATTTCCGTGCGCAGTTTGGCGTCCAGGTTCGACAGCGGCTCATCCATCAACAGGAATTGAGAGCGAAGCGCAATCAACCGCGCAACAGCAACGCGTTGCTGCTGCCCTCCGGATAATTCTGATGGATAGCGGTTACGGTAGGCCGTGAGCTGGACCTTCTGCAGCGCGCTTTCGAGGCGTGTTGTGACCTCGCTGGTAGACAGTTTCCGTTCCTTCAATGCCAGGGTTATATTGCGCTCCACGGTCATGTGTGGCCACAGGGCATAACTCTGGAAAATCAAACCCAGTTTGCGATGCTCGGGCGGCACGATGATACCCTGTTCACGCGAGAACACGACCCGTTCACCCAGCTGGATTTCTCCAGCGTCGGGTTCTTCCAGACCTGCGATGGCGCGCAATGTGGTGGTCTTACCACAGCCGGACGGCCCTAATATTGTCAGAAACTCACCCGGCTGAATGGTTAGATCCAGATGTCGAACTGCAGGTTCTTTACCATAGGCTTTCTGCATCCCCCGCAGTTCAATTTTTTCCATCTAACAAGCCTTTAATTAAATCAGCAGATCCCTCAACTATTTACTTGAATGCACAGTCCAGAAGTCACGCATTTTGGGTCCTTGTTTCCACATGAACGCGGGATCAACATCCCAACCCTTCATGGCTGACCAGATCTCGCCACCCGCTGGCAACGGAACGTCGCTTCGCGGGCTTACCGAACCCGGATCGTAGTAGGGTGCCAGACCCTGTAACAGATCGAGGCTAGCGCCCTCCATATAAGGCTTTGCAATATTAGAGTTTTTATTCAATTCAGTGCTGCCTAACAGGTAAGCGGTAAATAATTTGGCCGCATTCGGGTGGGGCGCCTGTCGCGCAATCGCGGTAAACGTCGGGTAAACCAGCTTGGCAACAGGGTCAACATCAGCCAGGATCTTGTTGACGTAGCCTTTCGATTCATTGCGCGCAATATAAGTCATGTTGGCAAACGCGATCAGCGGTTTTTCCTGCCCTTTTTTGCCCGAGGCACCGGCCAGTTTCGATCCGGATTTAAAAATCACCAGATCATTAGCAAGCAATCGAGCAATGTATTCCTGTCCGGCATCTTCAACACCCTCGCTAAGCTTAATCGGTTTGCCGGCATAGCGTTGATAAGCGGCAGCCATTTCATCGGCGTTCTGGATCAATGTCATCACGCCCATCAATGTAGAACCGGATGACATCGGGTTTTTCATACCGACGCGTCCCTTGTATTTTGCTTCGGTGAGTTCCCATAAATTCTTGATCGGTGGCGCAGATGGATAAGCTTCAGAATTGTAAAAGATCACCATCGCCTCGTTAACGCGGACTAACAACGGCTCGCGACCTTCCTTCGGAATTCGGTCCATGTAAGCCTTTGGCACGTAATTAACCAGGTAATTCTTGTTTACCATGCCGTAAATCACCTGGCCAGAGTTGCCGGTGGTGACAATGTCAGCATTAAATATATTAGCGTCTTGTTCGCGAATGGTCTTCTCAACCGATTTAACCGAGCCCAGGTCATGCACAGTCAATTTGATTTCCGGATAGAGTGCGTTAAATGGTTTGACCAACTTGGAAATTCGGCCTGACGAAGTATAAACAACAACCTCACCTTCTTTTTTTGCGTTAGCGACAATTTCGCTCCAGTTCTCATTCTTATTGTAAGCACCGAGTTTGGCTGCCTTCAACCACGCTTCCATCTCCGGCGGTGGTTGCGTCGCCGCGTTGACCTGCGTGGCTGCAAGAATAGAGACGGAAATGACACTAGCCATCACCATGGCCATAATATTCTGGAAATGAATTTTCATGATAACCTCTTTGGTTCGATTGGTTGATTCCGCTTCTTTTATTCTAATGTGGTTAATCAGCGGCTCCTTAATATTTCACCCAATGACTGAACAAGTCAAGGAGCAAATAACGCCTTACCCGCCTGAAACATCGCATGTACCTGTGCCGCGTTGAGCAGAATTCCCGCTGTTGGCACACGGTCGAATTCATTCTGGGGGATACCCCGTTTATGACGAATTTCGTCGATCAGGTCATCCAGGCTCGACCAGCGCTCGGGGAACATATGGTTCAAATACAGCGCAGCTACCGCGACTGAGCGACTACGACCGCCCCGACAATGGACCAGCACGTTGCCAGGTTGCCGCAATGGATAACTTTTTTTCTCGGGAAAGGTCTGGTGCAACATCCCGTGCAACATATGAACCGCAGCAAACATCAGCATCGGGTCATTACCCTCACCATCAATCATACCAATTTTTGCGGTGCGAACCGGCGCGTAACCAAACACCCGATTGGTTCCGTCCGGAGTTAAATCAAGAGTCTCATCGACATAATTAATATCACAGTTTACCGCGCAATTGAGCACATTCATGATTTTATGCTGGCGCAATAAATTATCGTCGCTGGCCCCAATCTGGTCGCCAACAAAGAGTGAAACTTTGTCGGCACCGATACCATCGGCAAGATGCGTTATTGGTTCTAAAGCTGCGTTATCCATGGGTTCTTCCTAAGGAATTTCTAATTAAGTCTGGGCGAATCATATTGGGGTACAAAATGAGCAAGATCAAGGCGTAGAACGCAAGTAAGGCGGATGCGGGGTAGGTGGGAAAACGGGGTCGTGTCTTTGATTTATGATTGATAGTGGATTAATGGGATGGGGCTCTATTTAAAGCCACCTGATCTCATATGAATACTTATCTGCCATCTACCCGAAAATGAGACCATTTCTATTAGACGTTTAGTGAACCTGGGCAATTTTTTTCAGGTAGGCCGCTTTCATTGCCGCCTCAAACTCGTCGTTCGAATAGTATTCGAAGCCAAACACCGGTTCCCATAGGTCGGCATTTTCCATACATAGATAGAAAAACACTTCACGCTTCCAGCTATCGTCAAAGCTCTCATAAAGATGCGAGAACAACGACAGCTTAATATCGTCAGGATAGGATTTCTTCCCTGCAGCATCGACCATTGGCATTTTTAAAATCTGGCCTGGAATCGCGCGGTTACGAATCTCGCGTAGCACCGGCTTGATAAAAGTCAGAGTCCCCATCGACACCAGAGCTACTTCCTCGGGTGTAAAATTTTGGCTAAGTGATTCGACTATAGCGCGATAGTCGCGTTGCCAGTGCTCGTAATGCACCATCGGATGAAAATGAAAACCGACCACGTATCCAGCATCGGCGACTTTTCGCGCCGCTGCCAAACGTTTCTCCAGCGTCGCCGTGCCGTGTTCCTCATGGCGGATTATGGTCGGCGTATTGAGCGACCAGGTACAGATGATATTTCTGCTTGTGCGGTCTCGCTCGCGTAGCAAGTGGCTAACGTTCGCCGACTTGGTTTTCAGCTCAATGATGACATTCGGGTTAACGTTGGCGAAATCGATTAGCGCATCGAGGACACCGTGGCTATTACCCCACATCAGCGAGTCGGAGGACTGCCCGGTTCCGATGTGGTAAGTTTTTTGCGGATCAAGCCTGAGTGCCTTCAGTTTGTCGGCGAAGCCTTCGTCGAAGGTGATTTTCTTGCCGTCGAAAAAACTCTGAATACTGCAGTAGCTGCATCCATAACCGCAATTATCCACCGCGTCGAGCGTTTGTAGATTGCAGCATAGGGTACGCGGTGAGGCCACCGGACAGCGTCCCAGGCCGAGATCGGGTTTGAGCAAACTGGAGGGTTTTGCCGCTGCGCTGATTTTACTGACGCCGCTGTCATCCGCGTATTGATTCGAGCGGTCTTGATAATCCTGGCGGATAGCACGCAGTCTTGCCATGACCGCCTGTTTTCGCGCCTTGCCCGATGCGCCGGGATTGTCGACGGGCCAGAGATCGACAATCGACGGCCCGCCCCACATTTGAAAGTCGAGCGCAATTTCGCAGGCTTGCCGACAATCCTGCATCGACAGGCGCAGTGATTGTGCCTGTCGATTCAAAAAATCCTGTAGCTCAGGCGCGAGCAAATCAAACATCGACTGGTCTTTAATCGCGGACTGGAATTCGTGGTGGCTCATGGCTTTGCTCATCTATTGGTGCGCGGCTTAGGGCAAAGGAGTAATAAGAGCGAAATAAGGTGTCAGTAAAGCCATTGTTTCTATTTTACGCAACTATTCAGTCTTTCGTAGCCTGTACCTTTAATATCTTCAAACAAAGTTCGTCTCCGATGTCACGTCGAATCGTATCTTCGAGAGCCGCGCACAATTCTGCCGGATCACCCCCACGCTCAATAACCTCTTCGTGTAATGGGTTGCCAAATACCAGTCCTTCAGCAAAACCCTGTGCTGATGCAATTTTTGAATTCAATGTAGCTCGCTCGACCGTTACCTGAGGGAAGCCAGCGGCTGAAACTAGATTTCGAATTTCATCAGCATCGTGATAACCATAAGGGACTTTATAGAAACCCGGAGGATCATCCGGAAAGAAGCGGGCTATGGTTTCGTGGATAAGTCGCGCGAAAGTGTTCGCCTCAAATGAATCCCACAGCGTGAACAGGTAAGTGCCGCCCGGTTTGAGGACTCGTAGCACATCTGCGTGCGAAGCTTTTTTATCAGGGAAGAACATAACGCCGAACTGGCAGATGGCAAAATCAAAACTTTCGCTTTCATACTGAAGGGCGGTGGCATCTGCCTGCTCAAACCGAACCAGTTCATCAGGCTGAAATTTAGTCTGCGCCACTTTAAGCATCGGTGGATTGAGGTCAGTAACCACTAACTCACAATCATCCGCCAGTTCATCTCTTAACGCCCGAGTGACAATTCCAGTTCCCGCTGCCAGTTCTAATACGGATTTTGGATCAAACTGGGCAACCTGCCTTGCAACATTTACCGCCCAATCGGCGAATAAAACGGGGCCAAGACCCCTGTCGTAATTCTCCGGGATTGTTCCTACAAAGCGCGCTGCTTTATCGTTCATAAAATACTCCTGTTTCTGATAGCTGAACCTGACAACAGACCAAAGTTGCCAGGCGATTTTTAACTAATCGATAGATTTTCAAAAATTTGATAATGCCATATTACAGGGAACTGCATGAGGATAAATTCTGATGCTATCAGCCGCGACATGGGTCAGAGAGTAATTGTTTCTTGAATTGATTTAAACGTGGTCTGTCCCTTTAAATTATCCAGGTCAGAGCAATGGGGCGCGAATTCGACTCATAGCAATGAGCATTGGGTTCAAATCTTGACTTTATATATTAAGCTCGCAACTGCATTCTGTACGGCGAACCGTCAAAATTACAATAACCCTTAAACCAAAGCCCCCAACCCCCCGCAATGTGGCAGCATTCTCGATAGATAAAGATAAATTACCCGCTTAGCCTGGTGGCGATCAAACTCTTCACTATGCATAAAATAATCCGACCACAACCCCTCGGTGAGAGCCAACAAACCCAAAGTCAAATCCCTCGGTTTTATTGATGGGTCTTTGCCGTCGGCCAACAGCCGCTCAAAAACCCCATCATACTGCTGCAATAAATGTGCATCCCGCGTATTCGAATAAGGCTTAAATTGATCGTTGTATCGAGCCTCACCGCGAAACGCGAACCAGACTCCAATTTCGCGCGGGTTGAGTATGGCATCGTCAAAGTCAGCCTCCAGTAGGGCGATTAACTGGCTTTCAGGATCTTCTTTAGCGTTATTAACAAAGCTTTGCAAATGGGCGAAGTATTTTCCTGCCATCATTTTCGCGGCTTCCAGTAACAATTGTTCCTTACTATCGAAATGCAGGTTGATCATGCCGCGCGAGAGATTTGCCTTTTCCAGTACCCGGGTGAACGAAACGCCTGCCACGCCATATTCAGCGACCACGTCAAAAGTGGCATCGATTAAAAGCTGGCGATTACGCGCTTTCGATTCTGTGCGTTTATGTGGGACTGTGACTGAACTTTGTATCATGCGTTATTGCAATTATCTTGACAAATGAATGAACGTTCATTCATTATATGTAATCTGTACCGTATTACAAGCAAGCTAGCTGTACAGTTACAATCCGAGATTGACGCGCAATGAGTGTAAAAAACCCTTATGACATTTTATTCGAGCCGGTAAAAATTGGCCCGGTGACCGCGCCTAATCGGTTTTTCCAGACGCCTCACGCGACCGGCATGGGTAATCTTCGGCCCAAAGCATCGGCGGCATTGCGCTCAATAAAAGCCGAGGGTGGCTGGGGTGTGGTTTGCACCGAGTACTGTTCGATTCATCCAAGCTCAGACGATGCTCCCTACGCTTATCTGAGTCTGTGGGATGACACCGATGCTGCGGCAGTGAAGCCTACCGTCGACGCAATTCACCAGCATGGCAGTTTAGCCGCGGTGGAGCTTTGGCATGGCGGCGCGCATGTCTGCAATCGCCTGACCCGGGAGCCGGTGCTGGCGCCCAACGATTCATCCTGCACTTACCCGACCCACCAACAGGCAAGGGCAATGGATGGCGACGATATCGACGAGTTTCGCCAATGGCATCGCGATGCGGCGATACGGGCACGTGACATTGGATTTGATATTGTTTATGTCTACGCCGGACACGATTATTTACCGTTTCAGTTTTTGTCACCATTGAGTAACCATCGGGATGACGAATATGGCGGTGAACTCGAAGGCCGAATTCGATTATTACGCCAGTTGATCGAAGATACCAAAGCGGAGATAGGAGATAGCTGTGCAGTCGCGGTGCGTCTTGCGGTTGACGAACTACAGGGCGAGGACGGCATTACCAGTGCGGGGGATGGCCGAGCGATTATCGAGCAACTGGCAGAATTACCTGACCTCTGGGATGTTAACCTGGCCGGTTCGCTGGGTAATGATTCGCGTAGTTCGCGGTTCGGTGCTGAAGGATATCAGGAAGATTATATTCGCTTCGTTAAATCTCTGACCAGCAAGCCGGTGGTCAGCGTTGGCCGGTTCACGTCGCCCGACACGATGGTTGGTCAGATTCGCCGTGGCGTACAGGATTTTATCGGCGCGGCGCGTCCGTCGATTGCCGATCCATTTTTGCCTGCCAAGATTAAAGCAGGCCGTCTCGTCGAAATTCGCGAATGCATCGGTTGTAATATTTGTCGCTCGGCAAATAACGAAGGTGTTCCGCTTCGCTGTACGCAAAATCCGACCATGGGTGAAGAATGGCGGCGTGGCTGGCATCCGGATCGAATTCCAGCAGCTGGCAGTAAAGCGCAATACCTGGTAGTTGGTGCCGGTCCGGCCGGGCTCGAAGCGAGTCTGGCGTTGGCACAACGCGGTTACCAGGTGCTGCTGGCCGACAAGGCAGATCAGCTCGGTGGGCGACTGCTAGCTGAAACCGCGTTGCCCAGTCTTGGCACCTGGATGCGCGTACGCGACTACCGCCAGCAATTGCTGAGCCGGATGGCAAATGTCGATATCTATTTGCAAAGCGAGATGGGTGCCGACGAGGTACTGGCCTGCGAGGTCGACCGCGTGGTGATTGCAACCGGGTCTCACTGGCGCCTGGATGGCATCGGCACGCTGCAAAGACAGCCAGTCGGAATCGATACCGGGGCCAGGGTCTGGAGTCCCGAGCAGGTAATGGGCGACCAACTGCCCGATGGTTCAGTGACCCTATACGATGACGAGCATTATTATATGGGTGCAGCA
>CAXMRQ010000079.1:0-18706 GCA_964196115.1 uncultured Gammaproteobacteria bacterium | reverse complement strand
GATGAAGTAGAAGCCGTTCTGGCACACGAACTTGGGCATTTTAAACGCCATCACATTAAGAAATCGCTAATCTTATCGTTAGTAACAACTCTAATTGGATTTGCGTTACTGGCCTGGTTAATGCAATCACCCTGGTTTTATGCTGCACTAGGCGTCGAAAAAGCGTCAACCCATACCGCTTTACTGCTGTTTATTCTGGTGATGCCGGTATTCAGCTATTTCATTAGCCCAATGTTTTCTGCCCTGTCGCGCAAGCACGAGTTTGAGGCCGATGAATTTGCCAAATCCAATAGCGACTACCGCGCCCTGATATCGGCTCTGGTGAATATGTATCGCGACAACGCCAGCACGCTCACCCCCGACCCGCTGCATTCGATGTTTTACGATTCGCATCCACCCGCGTCAATCCGTATCAACCATTTAAAATCCGTTGCTGGCGAGGCCGGATAGACCATCCGTGCAGATACAGAAATTTCGTCAACTGAGGAAAATATGATGGGTGAATTAGTCGACAGGCAATGCAATAATGACCCCGAATTTGCGCCGAAATTAGACAATAGCGAATGCGAGGAATTAATGTCCGCCATCGATGGAGGCTGGAATCTGGATATTGCAGAGCAAATTATATTTCGCCAGTTCGAATTCAAAAACTACTATCAGACCATCGCATTCGTTAATGCGCTGGCGTGGATTGCCCATGCTCAGGATCATCATCCAGATATAACAATTAGCTATAAACACTGTAAGGTCAGCTATACCACGCATTCAGTCGATGGTCTGTCGATCAACGACTATATCTGTGCCGCTCGAATCGACGCTCTACAGCTATAGGCGTGACATACCATTCTAGTACTCCTTCAATGATATATCTTAGGATGCAGCCAGTCAGGAAGCGGTTAGCTGCTAGGCGTGCGACCGCGGGACTAGCCGTAGCTAATTCAAGGGAGCACACCAACAGTAGGCGCTTTAGGCGACAACGCAGATGACCGTTTCCTGGCTGGCCCGGAGGGAGCGTCCCAAATCGGCCAATGCGCGTCGCCTAAAGCGCCTACTGTTGGTGCAGTCCTTGTAAAGGGCATGCCATTCCCAGCGGACTGCGTCTTGCCTTGACCAATTTGGGACGCTCTGCAACCTAAGATATATCATTGAAGGAGTACCAGCTATGGCCGGGCGTAAGCTTAGTCAACACCAGAAAAAACGCATCCAGCAAGCGCAGGATGCCGTTTCATCAATCGATGACGACCATTTTGAAGGTCTCGTTATTTCTCACCACGGCGGCAAAATTGTCGTGGAAGACGAAAATGCTCAACTCACCGAGTGTAGTATTAAATCAAATCTCGGTAACGTCGTTTGTGGAGATCGAGTTGTCTGCAAAAAACTGGAAAACACAGAATTCCGCGTAATGGCAATACTGGCGCGTGAAAATTTTCTGCAACGCGTCGATGGATTTGGCCAGCTAAAATCGGTAGCTTCAAATCTGACTCAAATTCTGGTTTGCCTTTCGGTTAAACCGGAACCCAACTTATATTTGCTCGATCAGTATTTAATCTCCGCAGAGCAACAGGGTATCAACCCTGTCATCATACTCAACAAAATAGACTTGCTGGCGGAAGATAACAAAGACCCCTTTCAACTCGAATCGATCTACCAGCCCCTGGGATATAAGGTTCTGGCAACCAGTATTAAAACAGGACAGGGTATGGATCAGTTAACTTCCCTGTTTGATCATCACACGACCGTATTAAGCGGGGTTTCCGGGGTGGGCAAGTCATCTATTACGCAGGCTTTACTGCCGCAGGCTAAAATCAAGATTGCTAAGATATCTGACGCCAATGAGGAAGGCAGGCACACGACCCGAACCAGCCGCCTCTATCATTTGCCGAACGAGGGAAATTTGATCGATACGCCGGGTGTGCGTGGATTTAACCCTGCGCTCGATAAAAATGCCTCGGTCAGCGCCGGGTTTCGCGAAATTAATCGCTTAAGCGCCAACTGTCGTTTTGCCAACTGCCAGCACATTAAAGAACCAAAATGTGCAGTAATCGAAGCGTTGCGAGAGGGTGAAATTGCCGACACACGCTATCAACATTACCTGCGCATGGTCGAACAGATAAAGCGCTAACCAGCCAATCCGCGAAGTTGCTTGCCGCCGATGAGATGCATGTGCATGTGAAATACCACCTGGCAGCCATGCTGATTACAATTAATCACCAGCCGGTATCCGTCCTCGGCAATGCCTTCCCGATTGGCAATCTTTTGCGCAGTCAAAACCATCTTACCGATCAATTCTGCGTGCTCGGGCTGCAGATCATTAACCGTCGCAATTTCTATTTTCGGTATGATTAACACGTGTACCGGCGCCTGAGGATTAATATCCCGAAAAGCCATAATTTCGTCATCCTCGTAAACAATATCGGCCGGTAACTCGTGCCTGATGATTTTCGAAAAAATAGTCTCTGACATTTCAATCTCCTGCCTTATTAATTGTATTCTTGGCGCCCCGACAGCGCTCGTGACAGCGTGCCACTATCGACGTATTCAAGCTCACCGCCGAGTGGAATGCCACGCGCTAGTCGGCTGGTCTTAATAGTAAACTTTCGCGCGATATCGGCTACAAACTGGGCAGTAATATCGCCTTCTACGGTGGCGCTGGTAGCCAGTATAATTTCCTCTATCACGCCTTCATTTAACTGTTGCTCGAGAATATCGAGACCAAGCTGGTCCGGCCCTATACCGTCAAGTGGGGATAAACGACCAAGCAACACAAAGTATAAACCCTGGAAAGCAGCAGAAGCCTCAATGGCCAGGACGTCGGCAGGAGTTTCTACAATACACAGGCTGGTTGCATCGCGTTTATGACTGTTGCAAATTTCACACAGATCGGTATCAGAAAAATTTCTACACTGTTTGCAATGCCGCACTTTTTCCAGTGCAGTTAAAGTAGCATTGGCAATTCTCGCGGCACCGTCCTGATCGCGTTCGATTAAATACAGCGCCATACGTTGGGCAGATTTTTGTCCCACTCCGGGAAGGCATTTCAGGGCATTAACCAGCGCGGTCAGTGAAGGCGACGAAGACATCTTTGGCGCGCTCTAGTCCGGAAATTTCATAAATCTGCGCAAAGATCGCGCAGTATATTGATTTCACAAGGAAATATCCGAAGAAGTCTCGTATCAATGATTCCGAGCGACTGAGGAACTATTTCTTGTGGAAGCAATAGGCAAGTGAGATTGTGCATGATTTATGAATTTTCCGGGCTAGAAAGGCAACTTAAATCCGGGCGGCAGGTTCAGACCAGAGGTCATTTCCTGCATCACTTCCGCGTTCGATTTCTCTACTTTATGCACCGCGTCATTAATCGCAGCCGCCACCAGATCCTCCAGCATATCTTTGTCTTCGCCCACAAGCGTGGGGTCAATCCTGATACGATTTACTTCGTGGGTGCCACGCATAATAACCTGCACCAGGCCACCGCCCGATTCACCAGTCACTTCCTTATTCGCCAGTTCTTTTTGCGCATTCTGCATATTTTCCTGCATTTCCTGCGCTTTTTTCATCATCTCACCAAGACCGCCTTTCATGGTTTATCCCCTGGATATGTCACTCTGTATTACCTCTTCTGAATAAATTCGACTCGGCTATACGCCGATCTTTTTCACACTGGACTCGATTAACTCAGCACCGAACGCATCACTCAGTTTTTTAACGATATGGTTTTGCCTGATTGCCTCGATTGTCGCCTGTTTATGATCCTGCTCAACTCGTTGTTTAAACTGCTGCGGGGTTTCCACTTCCAGTTCATCCAGTGCCAGCAATTCCAGCCTCAATGATACTCCAAGTTTGATTTCAACAGCCTGCCTAATTTCGTCCTCAATCGTCGGGTTTACCAGTTCTAGTAATTCGTTACTAAGATTCAGGCAAAGGTAATCTTGCTGCAGCGATTCGAGAGTGCTGTTCAATGCGATTTCCTGAGCCAGCCCCTGTAACCCGAGTTCGCAGGCAAAACTCGACCAATGGATTGATTCGTCGTTTTCAGGCTCCAGTTGAGGAGGCGGTTGTCCGCCGACCGGTAGTGGATGCTGGTCGGTTATTTCGTCTTCTAGCTTTAATGAATCTATTACATCCGCTTCATCACTTGGGCTGATTACTGGCGGACCTGAGCTGGACGGATTTTGCACATCCCCATCAACCGGCAAATCCTGCTTAGCACTTTCGGACGCTGGCGCAGAAATCTCAGGAACGTTTTTACTCTGAATTACAGACTTTTTTTTTGCGCGGTTAGCTGTGAGCCTGCATCGTTGTCGGGTGAAAAAGCCAACAGCCTGAGCATCAGCATTTCAAATCCAGAGGCTTCGTCAGGGCTAATATTCAGATCCTGGCGACCTTGCAACATGATTTGATAATAGAGCTGAATTTCTTCTGACGACAGCCGAGTGCTGAGGTCTTCGAATTGTTCATTTGCCATGCCCTCTTCCGGCTCAGTGTCGATACCACTTTGCTTCAGCGCCATCTGTTGCAGCAGGGCAAGCATTTCGGCACAAACCCGTTGATAGTCCGGATTATGCGCAATTATATTTCTCGCCTCGCTAATAATGGCTGCCGCGTCCTGCCGTAACAAGGCATCGAATAATTTAAACAGGTACTCACGCGATACCGAACCCAACATGGTTTCGACCGTAGGCTGTAATACCGAACCGCCACCATAAGCAATCGCCTGATCCAGCAAACTCAGGGCATCACGCATACTACCGTCGGCCGCGCTTGCCAGCAGCGCCAAAGCGCCTGCCTCACTTTCTACCTTCTCCTGTTCAAGCAAATACTTTAGCTGCGATTGAATTTGCTGTTTCGACATCCGCTTCAAATTAAATTGCAGGCAGCGGGACAATACGGTCATCGGCAATTTTTGCGGATCGGTGGTCGCCAGCAGGAACTTGATATGCGGTGGTGGCTCCTCAAGGGTTTTGAGCAGAGCATTAAAGCTGTGCTTTGACAGCATATGCACCTCGTCGATCAGGTATATCTTAAATCTGCCACGGGTCGGCGCGTATTGAACATTATCGAGCAACTCACGCATATCATCGACACCGGTGCGCGAAGCCGCATCGATCTCGATCAGGTCAACACTTCGTCCCTCGTCAATTTCGAGGCAGGAAGAACAGCTACCACAGGGTTTCGAGCTAATGCCGGTTTCGCAATTCAATGATTTGGCAAATATGCGCGCTATGGTTGTCTTACCGACACCTCGTGTGCCGCTAAACAAGTAGGCATGATGTAATCGTTGACTATCGAGCGCATTGATTAGTGCCTGTAGCACATGCTCTTGCCCCACCATTTGTTCAAAATTGGCGGGGCGCCACTTTCGCGCCAGAACCTGATAACTCATAAACCCTGCCCTTTCATAGGAACAGGCATTTTACGATGACAGGTAATAAAGCCGGAATATTGAATTCGATCATTCGACACTGAGTGTAAAAATGGAGGCGACCTGAATCAGCACACCCTCGCACCCGATGTCCCTGCTACCGTTGCTCCCTTCCGGGCCTGGCGGGGTTTACAGATAATCGTCACGAAGGGACCGAAGCAGGTCACCATTGCAAGGGCGAAATAATATAGTGAGTCACACCAAATTGAAAGGCAGGTTTTCCTTGTCATCTCAGTAATTTGAAACGAGAATAGTCGACCGCTCGCAGGTAGCTCCGTTTTTCACCCATATGGCTAAAAAGAAAAAATCATCCGCTGACAATACAATTGCGTTAAATCGTATTGCGCGTCACGACTATTCCATCGAAGATGATCTTGAAGTGGGCATGGTGCTCGAAGGCTGGGAAGTGAAAAGCCTGCGCGAGAAAAACCTACAACTCAAGGAGAGCTATGTGATGGCTAAAAACGGTGAACTGTGGCTCATTGGAGCCCATATCAGCCCGTTAAATACAGCCTCCACGCATATCAATCCCGACCCGAGGCGCACTCGAAAACTACTGGCACACCAGACCGAGATTGACCGCTTAATGGGGCTGGTGGATCGCAAAGGTTATACACTGATTGCGATGTCAGCGTACTGGATTCGCGGCCGCGCAAAACTCAAAATTGGCCTCGGCAAGGGTAAAAAACATCACGATAAAAGAGCGACCGAGAAGGATCGTGACTGGCAGCGGGATAAGGCCAGGATTATGAAACATTCCTGACTCGCAGCTGCGCCACCGTTGTTTTACTTCCAGGCAGTATCCTCACATTGCTGCTGCAAAAAAGCGAGATAATCGTGATGTGCCTGCTGTGAAGCCTCGTCACCCTTCCATACAGGCAAAGGCCCGTTGCGATCAATCGGCTGATGCGAGGTCAACTGTTGCGCCAAATCGCCACTGGCGTCCGATTCATCAAGACTCAGGGCGGTTTGTCCACCAGTCATTGCCAGATAAACATCGGCTAAAATTCTCGCATCGAGTAAAGCACCATGCAGTCCACGCTGACTATTATCTATTTCATAGCGCCTGCACAGTGCATCCAGATTATTTTTCTGACCTGGATGTTTTTGGCGCGCCATCACCAGCGTATCTAACACAGTACAAAACTGACTAATGCTCTGTGAGCCCGGGTCGAGCTTACCCAACTCGTGATCGAGAAAGCCGACATCGAATGGTGCATTATGAATCACCAGCTCGGCGCCATTGATATAGTCGATAAAATCCTCGGCTATTCCGTGAAATCGGGGTTTATCCCGCAGCGAATCATTACTGATACCGTGCACTTCGAACGCGCCTGCATCGATTTCACGGTCTGGATTAATGTAATGATGCCAGTGATAATCGGTAATGCGGCGATCGATTAACTCGACGCAACCGATTTCTATAATGCGGTGATTCAGACTAGTTTCGAGGCCTGTAGTTTCGGTGTCGAGTACGATTTGTCTCATGTTTTGCTCATCGCCCGGTCTATTGCCAGGTTTGCCTGTTGATCGGCCATTTCATTACCTTCGATACCCGCGTGTCCTTTAACCCATTCCCATTTTACTCTGTGTTTTTTCACCTGCTCATCGAGTAGTTTCCATAAATCGGCATTTTTCACAGGTTTTTTTGCTGCGGTATTCCAACCATTTGACTTCCAGTTTGACATCCAGTCATTAATGCCCTGCATGACATATTTAGAATCGGTTTTAAGATCGACATCGCAGGCACGCTTCAACGCTCGCAAACCTTCTATCGCAGCCGTCAATTCCATCCGGTTATTAGTCGTATCTGGCTCAAATCCGTTTAAAGTTTTTTCCTCATTCTGATAACTTAGAATCACACCCCAACCACCCGGACCGGGGTTGCCACGACAGGCGCCGTCGGTGTACATCACTACTTTATTTGTCATATTTCATACCACGACCAACATTCGGACGGGCTATTTTGCCCGCCAGTAATTTTCGTGTCACCCATCGATGGCGAACGGGTGTCATCGGCGAAATATTTTTATCGAATACCAGCACGTTTAGTGCACCCGAAAATTTGACCCATTTTTTCAGACCTTTTTCCAGCCAGGATAGCCATCGGCTTGCCGAACCGTGATGAATCGGCGGCATATAACCGACTCGATAATGATTTTGCTGATCGAAGCCGAGTAGTTGCATCCAGTCCGTCAGGCGTCGCGCGGTATAATAATGCCCCCCCCAGGGTACCTGTTCAAGCCAGGATTGAAAAAAGTGACGCAGTCCCCAGAGCGACAATGGATTAAAATCGATGATGACCAACTTTCCTTCAGGGATTAATATCCTGGACGCTTCGCGCAATATTGCATGGGGTTCGTCGGTATTTGACAAATAGTGCATTATCACCACTAAATCTACACTGTCATTGGCAATAGGCAAAAGCGATGGGTAGGCCTGTAGATCGACATCAGCATTTTCCTTTCCCAGGCTAAATTGACGTTTCACACGACAGGATTCAAGTAATCGCGTGGAATGGCTAGTGCAACCAATTTGCAGCGCATAATAACCAAAAGTGGTGGCCAGAACCGGATCGAGCTGAGATACTAAATCACTAAAAAGCTGTTGCCCGAGTGGTCTCTGATACCATTCATCGATGCCTTTAAACTGCTTTGCAGCGAAATAATGTCGAAAAATTCGCATTTGAATCTTCTATACTGAACTGTACAATGCCGCATTTTAACGCTTAGGTAGCTTCTATACTAATGATAATAACCGGGTTAACCTTTATTGGGCGCAATTATCGTCCAGTCATTGCAGTCACTATTACAATTTTCATGACTGCCTGCAATACATTGCCACCTCAAGCAAGCCTGCAAAAAGAGGAAATGCCCGGCCATCTAAATTTTACTCGGCTTGCTGTCGTGCAACCTGCCGAAATCATTCCCCGGGGCCACTTTGACGATGCTGCGCCAGACTCTTTCAATCCTTATCTAGAATTATCCGTCGCCAGACCGGCGTATATGAAAGTTGCTCCTGAGGATATCACTGCCGCAGCAGTCGATAGCTATGAATCGGTTATTGACGTCGATTCAATCGAAACTGCTTTACAGACATTAGTTCCGACTCTGAACCTGAAAATGTCACAATCCAGTGAAGCATTTTCTACGCTCCAGCAGGAAGCGTCGGAGGCCGTGCAAATTCAGGCTAATGCCTGGTATCGACTGCGACAGGGGATGTCGTTGCCCGAGGTCAATAATAAGCGAATAACTGCCCAGCTAAACTGGTACCTGAAGCATCGCAGTTATCTTCAACGGGTGATGAAAAGAGCCGAATCCATTTTGCCTTTTGTTCTCGACGAACTGGAAAAAAAGAATCTGCCCGTCGAACTGGCGTTGTTACCCGTAGTGGAGAGTGCCTACCAGACGTTCGCTTATTCACACGGCCGAGCTTCGGGCCTATGGCAGATTATACCTTCGACCGGGCGTTATTTGGGTCTTAAGCAAAACTGGTGGTATGACGGTCGCCGCGACATCATCGAATCAACCCGCGCTGCTATTCGCTATCTGGATGGCCTCGCCAAACAATTTAACGGCGATTGGGAATTGGCACTCGCATCTTATAACGCAGGACCAGGAAAAATTCGTTCAGCGATCCGCTATAACCGGAAAAAAAATAGACAAACCGATTTCTGGAGTCTTACGCGGCTACGCAAGGAAACCAAAGATTATGTACCGAAACTATATGCACTCAAGCAGATATTTGGCAATCCGGAATTATATGATCTCGAAATACAGCCAGTCAGTAACGAACTATCTTATGAGATTGTCGAGATTAACGGACAGATCGATTTAGCGCTGGCTGCGGATCTTGCCGGTATTTCAATCAATCAGTTATATCAACTGAATCCCGCATTTAACCGCTGGGCCACCGCCCCCAACGGCCCTCACCGCCTGCTATTGCCAAAAATTAAAGCCGATGATTTTAAATTAGCTATACAGAAAGTTCCCGCAGAAAAACGCATCAACTGGGTACGTCACAAGATCAAAGATGGGGAAACTTTAAGTCAAATATCGCGCAAATATCGAACAACTGCCGCTTTAATAAAAAAGGTAAACAAGATTCGCGGTACCCAAATCCGGGCAGGAAAATATTTAACCATTCCAACAGCGACGAAATCACTCAGTTCCTACAAGCTAAGCGCAAATGCTCGTAAAAGTACAATCCAGAATACACCTCGATCAGGCATCAAACAATCTCACATCGTTCGTCCCGGCCAAAGCCTTTGGAGCATTTCACGAAGCTATGGAGTCAGTACCGCCGCACTGGCAAAATGGAATAGTATGGCGCCAATTGATACCCTCGGTGTTGGGCAAAAACTGGTTATCTGGACAAAAGATGCGGTTGAGGTGCGACGTGTGAGCTACACCGACACCAGCCCTGTTAAAAATTTGTACGCACTTCGATATACGGTCAGAAAAGGAGATTCCCTGTCTCGTATTGCGGATCGCTTCAATATTCGAGTATCTGATATCAAGCGCTGGAACACAATTGGCAAATATTTGCAGCCAGGCCAAAAGATTAAGCTATACGTCGATATTACCCGCCAGTCAGGATAAATCTGGTTTTATGGCGATTGAAACTTTACACGCTAGTGGAGCCAAATTCCCGCTCTTCAAGGTGATTTAGTTGATTTATCTGGTACCAACAGCCAAAATACCTGTCAAATGACAGCCATCATCGTAAAAACTACAGATTAAAATATGTCGCAAAAAATTGATCCGAACCAAATAAGAGCTTTCTCCCCGATCAATTCATTGAATCCTGAAAACGCGCAGGAGCTGATATCAAAAATATCGGCTGTGCCAGTAGAATCGGGTCGATATATTTTCAAGAATGGTGATACCGAGAAATCCCATATTTACCTATTAGAAGGTGAAATCGAGCTGGTGCAGGATAAAAAGGTTGTCAAGCTGATCAAGGCTGGAACACCGGAAAGCCTTCAACCAATCGCCCAGAGTTTTCCGCGCCCACTATCAGCTCGCGCCAAAGGTCCTGCTGTGGTTACCAGAATTAACAGTGATATGCTGGATATCATGTTGACCTGGGACCAAACCGGGAGCTATATGGTTGAGACGGTCGAAGATGAAGATGATGCAACTGACTGGATGTCGAGAATTTTACACACCCGCGCCTTCCATCGAATTCCGCCCGCGAATATTCAGGCAATGTTTATGCGTATGGAATCGGTCAACTTTAAGCCGGGTGAGAAAGTAGTCGAGCAAAATCAGGAAGGGGATTATTTTTATATCATTAAAGAAGGCAGATGCCTGGTTACTCGGTCTACGCCAGCCAATCCCAATGGAGTTAAACTTGCCACCCTCTCGGTCGGGGATAGTTTTGGCGAAGAGGCGTTGATATCAGAAACCACGCGTAACGCTACGGTTACCATGCTATCGGCGGGTCATTTAATGCGCCTCAAAAAAGAAGACTTTAATTCGCTACTCAACGAACCATTATTGAACTGGGTCAGCTATGAAGAGGGGAAAAAACTGGTAGACGAAGGCGGGATCTGGATTGATGTCCGATTGCCGGACGAACATAAGGCTAAAAGCATCGATGGAAGTATCAATATCCCGCTCATTTTTTTACGTATGAAAGCTAACTCGCTAGATAGCACTAAAAAATACGTCATTTACTGCGATACTGGACGCAGAAGCTCGGCTGCTTCTTTTCTGTTAAATGAGAAAGATATAGATACTTACGTGCTCACCGATGGGATCGATTCGGCTGCTGCTGAAGGCCTGTCCACCTGATTCATAATTTTTCAGCTACAACTTTATTAATTCAGGTAGCCAGGAATAGCACTAACATCTATTTCGTCAATTTGATCGGGCTGCAGAAACTCCTCCGCATAATCGAGATAGATCTTATCCTTGATAAATATGTCAAAAATATCAGGATCGATATGCTGATCTTTTTTCATAAACCCCATTATTTTCAGGCATTCTGACAACTTTTTACCGGTCTTATAAGGCCTGTCGCTAGCTGTCAGCGCTTCAAAAATGTCTGCTACCGCCATAATTCTTGCCTGCACAGACATTTCGCTCCTTTGCAGGCCTTTCGGATAACCGGAGCCATCCATTTTTTCATGATGACCACCGGCGTATTCAGGAACATTTTGTAAATTTTTCGGAAATGGTAAGGACTCAAGCATTTTTATCGTCACGACAATATGATTATTGATAATTTCGCGTTCTTCGTCATTTAATGTACCGCGTCTGATACTCAGATTTTTTAACTCATCCTCAGTCATTAACGGCTCGGTATTACCGTCCCGACCAATCCAGCTATATTTCGCCAGCTTCGTCAAATGTGTAACATCTTCGTCCGTCATAAATTCACCACCAATATTGGCCTTTTGTATTAAAGACAGTGCGCGGCGGTATTTCTGGCACAGTAATTCATAGTTATTTTTCAGATTTGAAAGCACTTTTTCTGACCCGCCGGATTCGATTTTCGCCCGTAGATAATAAATCTCAGCATCGCGTAGCAATATTTCTATTTTTAATTCTATGTTATGGATACGATCATAAATTGTTTCTAACTTGGTAGCTTTATCCATTACATATTCAGGAACTGTAACCTTGCCACAATCGTGCAACCAGGCCGCTGTTTCGAGTTCGTATCGATCATTTTCAGAAATATGAAAATTCTCCAGAGGGCCGCTATCTGCTCTGTTTGCGGCTTCGGCCAACATCATAGTCAACACCGGTATTCGTCGGCAGTGACCGCCCGTGTAGGGAGACTTATCATCGATAGCACTCGCAATCATTTTAATAAAGGACTCAAACAGGATTCGTAATTCTGCTATCAGCCGTCGTTGAGTCAGTGCAACGGCTGCTTGAGAAGCGAGTGATTCGGCCAGTTGCTGATCGATCGGGCTAAAGGATATAGTCTCGCCGGTTTGTTCGTTGCGGGCGTTTATCAGCTGCAATACGCCTATGGTTTTCTTTTCATGATCCTTTAACGGAAAGGTCAGTATTGATTTGGTTCTGTAGCCAGTTTTACTATCGAATTTTTTGGTACCGGTAAAGTCGAAACCATCCTCATGATAGGCATCGGCAATATTAATCGTGTTACCGGTTAACACGCAATGCGAAACCACATTACTATGATTCTCTTCATTATCTTTGATTAATGGAATCGGCGGGAAAGTGATTTCGTTACCGGATGTACCCCCCATCTGGATATCTAACGAGTCGTTTGAAATAATTTCAAAACTTAGCAAACCATTTTTGGAAAAATATAAAGATCCACCATCGGCACGAGTTAACGACTTTGCACCCATCATAATTAACTCGAGTAGCTTCGGTGTGTCGCTTTCTACCGAAAGTGCTATTCCTATTTCATTCAGGCGGTCAATTCTATCGAGTAGTTCAGACATTAACTATATAGATTCCAGGTGACTCGTGTGAAAGCTGCTTCAGTAGTCGATATCATATTTAAAGTATGGCATTAGAAACAGTAACAATATTCTCATTTTCACTAGCAATAATGTGCTCTCAACTTTATAGTTCAATTTCAGCAGTAATAACTAAAATAAAAGCTATATTATCCAGTATCGATAAATAGTTTCGTGATGGGGCTCAAATTAATAATATTTTTATCGTGTTATTCTAATTGGAAATTTGCATTAGCTGAGTAAGGGGCAATGTAATAACGATTATTAGTATAACAAAACGGGAATTTACCCAACTATCATTATTGATACGAGTAAGCCATTGATTTGGTTAATAATAAATTCATGCCTGGGTCATCGCCATTTTAAACTAAGTCGATGTATTATTTCAGGTATTAAGTAGTAACATTGGAGAGGGAATGAAACCCCATTTTTGGAGTAGCGACTGGTTTGCAGGTCTAATCATTACGTTAGTCGTAGCCCTATCGTCAAGTTCTGATAATTTGCAAAGCCTGGAGCGTAGCGCTTATGACTGGGGCGTGCGATCTACCAGTAAAACTCCATCCGACAAGATCGCGATAATAGCTATTGACGATGAAAGTATAGCTAATATTGGACGTTGGCCGTGGCCCCGCGATCTGCACGCCGAACTGGTCAAAAAACTTACCGAGGGTGGCGCAAAAATTATTGGCCAGACTGTATTTTTTCTTGAACCGCAGATCGATCCCGGGATTTTGTTTATCCGTGACCTGAGTGATTTTATTTCAAGATCCAGCTTTAAAGACATACCGACCGAGAGCGATACGCTTGGCGCGATGCTGGAAAGTAATGCCGAGAATAAAGCAGCGATTGAAATTCTCGAGTTTTATCAACAATCAAAACTGAACACCAGACTTGGTCAGGATATCGAATCTCTCAATTCACGGTTAATTGAAGCAGAACAGTCACTCAATACAGATACAAAACTGGCTGAAAGTTTCTCGTTGGCAAAAAATGTCATATTGGCAATGCCATTTATCCTTGGCGTGCCGCGTGGAAATCCCGACCAGGAAATGCCTAATTATGTAGTGAAAAACTCGATTAGCCAAATTCGTGATCGTGTGTCAGCGCAAAATCAGAAACTTTTTCCCGTCAGCTCGGTAAATGCAATTCCGCCCATCCCCGAGGTCGGTTCGGTCGCTGCCGCCATCGGACATCTAAACGCGGTGCTAGATATTGACGGCAGTATAAGGTCGGAACCATTGGTACTAAAACACTATGATCGATTTTATCCTTCCCTGTCCCTGCAAATCGCTGCGCGGAGCTTGAATCTCGACAATACCGACATTCGCGTCAATCTCGCCGAGAGTATTGAGCTTGGCCGCCTGGTCATCAAGACAGATTCACAATTGCAAATGAATACCTTCTTTTATAGTAATAAAGAGGGTTTGTCGCCTTTTCAGGTTGACTCTTTCTACGACGTATTTAGCGGTAAAATTCCCGTTGATAAATATAACAATAAAATTGTGTTGATCGGCCCGACCGCAATCGGCGTTGGCAGCCCACAGGTGACTCCTGTTGACGCCGCGATGCCACCGGTTCTTACTCTCGCGCACTCGGTTTCGAGTATTCTTAACGAGGATTTTTTTATCGTACCGGAATGGGGTGTTTGGGCCAGCCTTGGAGCTTTGATCTTTATTGGACTTTATTTAATGTTCGCTATGCCACGCATGAAGGCAGCTGTAGCCGCAGTTATTACCTTGATGCTGTTAATGTCGCTGATAGTAAGCCATTATTATTTGATGACTTCGCATACCATCTGGATTCAATTGATGAGTCCTGCTACGCTGTTGGTGATTGGACACCTGTTGATTACTACCAGGCGATTCCTGGTCACTGAGCGCGGTAAAGCCAGGTCGGATGAAGAGTCTTCGGAAAGCAATCGCATGCTTGGAATCGCGTTTCAAAGTCAGGGACAACTGGATATGGCTTATGAGAAATTTCGTAAGTGCCCGTTGGACGAACCGGTAATGGGAGCCATGTATAATCTGGCCCTGGATTTCGAACGCAAACGACAATTTAATAAAGCAAATGCAGTTTATCAATATATGTCAAATCACGACAAGAATTTTCGCGATGTCGATTCTCGCATGACCCGGGCTCAGGCGATGGAAAACACTGTTATGTTCGGCAGTACCGGCGGCCAGGCCGGTGGCACTCTATTACTAGATGAAGCCGGTATCGAAAAACCGATGTTAGGACGTTACGAGGTAGAAAAGGAACTGGGCAAAGGCGCTATGGGTATAGTTTATCTTGGCAAGGATCCGAAAATCAGTCGTGTTGTGGCGATTAAAACACTGGCCCTGTCACAGGAGTTTGAAGAAGACGAACTCGAAGAAGTTAAAGAAAGGTTTTTTCGTGAAGCCGAAACGGCCGGCCGTCTGAGTCATCCGAATATAGTCACTATTTACGACGCAGGTGAAGAACACGATCTCGCCTATATAGCAATGGAGTTTCTTAAGGGTCACGATCTGGCGCGATATATTAAGACCGAAAATTTACTCGATAGCAGAACCGTGCTTAGCATCATGCAGCGAACCGCTGAAGCTTTAGCTTACGCACACAAACAAAATGTCGTCCATCGCGATATTAAGCCAGCAAATATCATGTATGAACCAGAATCCGATTCGATTAAAATAACCGACTTTGGAATTGCACGTATTACAGATTCGAGTAAAACTAAAACGGGAATGGTGTTCGGAACTCCTTCCTATATGTCTCCCGAGCAACTCGCCGGCGATAAGATAGATGGTCGCTCCGATTTATTTTCCCTGGGCGTTATGACCTACCAGTTACTGACCGGCTTGCTGCCTTTCCAGGCCGATTCGATGGCAAGTTTGATGTTTAAAATCACCAATGAGGAAGCGCCGGATATCACTAGTGTGCATCCTGATATTTCGGACGACATTGCTTCAGTAATCAGAAAAACACTGATGAAAAATACCGAGCAACGCTATCAATCCGGTACCGATTTGGCAAACGACCTAATAGCCATTTTGGCTCCGAAAAGTTGATCCATCGATGAATCTTCGTAACAAAGTTACTATTATTGGCATGACCGATACCGGCATGGTTCGCAAAAAAAATGAAGACACTATTGGCTACGATAGCGCTCTCGGGCTGGCCGTGCTGGCAGATGGTATGGGCGGGCATCGTGGTGGTGAAATCGCCAGTCGCATGTCAGTGGACACAATTATAGAATTGTTACAGCAGCAAATGCCAAATATAAAACCAGGTCAAACCGATTCAATCTCGGGATATTCGCTCGAATCAATTTGTATCCAGGAAGCGATCGAATCGGCCAATGACCGGGTTTTTCAGGCGGCAGATACAAACCCAAGGCATAGCGGTATGGGAACAACTATTGTTGTATTACAGTTTTATAACAATACCTTTTCGCTGGTTCATATTGGTGATTCACGCTGTTATCGACTAAGAGCAGATACCTTCGAGCAAATTTCAAAAGACCATTCATTATTGCAGGAACTCATAGACCGTGGCTTTTACACACGCGAAGAAGCGCGACATTCACTCAATAAGAACCTGGTAACGCGTGCTTTGGGCATAGACCCATTGGTTACAGCAGATATTCAGGAAGATATTGTATTAAAAAATGATATTTATCTACTATGCTCTGATGGGTTAAGTGATTATGTCGAAGATGAATATATCTACTTAACTATTAAGAGATTTAGTGATAATCTAGAAGAAGCTGCCAAGCAATTGATTACTAAGGCAAACCAGAATGGCGGAAAGGACAATATATCGGTGATGTTATGCCGTATTGACGATGACTTTTCGGTCGAACAAACCTGGTTGAATAAATTAGCTGCGCGGTTCGATTAACGGATTACGCCTAGTAAATAGATATCTGTAGAGGCTGGATAAATAATGGTCGCAAAATTGATCACCACGTCAAGCACTGGCGAGAAAAATGAATACCTTCTTACCAACGAAACGATGACGATTGGTCGCAAGCCAAACAACGATATTCCCATCGACAATTTATCGGTAAGTGGCAGACATGCCCAGGTTATTACAATACTCGACGATTCCTTTCTCGAGGATTTAGGAAGCACTAATGGCACCTACGTAAACGGTAAGCTAGTTAAGAAGCATGCTCTGGAGGACGGCGACAATATTACTCTGGGTAAGTATCAGATCACCTACCGCAATGGTTCGAGCGACGGCGCTCAGGATTTTGAACAGACCATGATAATTCGACCAGGTGAAATTGGTATGCCGGAAGAAGCCGGTGGAAAGGAGATCGACAAGTCGATGCAAAAAATATCGGCAGCAATGGCTTCCGAAGCAGCAAGCACTGCGGCGTCGCCATTGGCTAATAAGGAGGCTTGTCTACAACTACTGAGCGGTGCTAATGCCGGAAAAGAGCTGATCCTTACTAAGGCTTTAACCACGATAGGCCAACCTGGCGTTCAGGTGGCTGCGATTACGCGAAGGCCCCAGGGATTTTTCCTAATACATGTTGACGGCGGCCCGAGTAATGCGGTGCCTAAGGTCGGTGGTTCGCCAATCGGCGCAAATGCACACGAACTTAAGAGTCACGATATCATCGAGGTCGCTGGCGTAAAGATGGAATTTTACCTACGGTAAATTCTGCGAACCACAGTAGCAAATCTTAAGGGCAGCCTGATCAATTCGATCACAAAGGCTTTATTTATTCCAGACTATTACAGAAATCGTGAAGATACCTATTCAGGGAGCAATAAATGCATTTCCAACGCATTCTGAGATTTGGACTTAGCGCTCTAATTCTAATTGCTCTGTTGGTCAATGCTTCTGGATTTTACCAATACTCCTTTCTTAAACAACTCGAAAACTGGACTTACGACGCGAGGCTAAATTTCTCTCGACCTGATTCGATTGATGATCGCATTGTCATTGTCGATATAGACGAGAGCTCGCTAGCAGAAGTTGGACGTTGGCCCTGGGGTCGCGAAAAGCTTGCCCGCATTGTTGATAATTTATTTGATTACTATCAGGTTAATGTGGTTGGTTTTGATATTGTATTCGCGGAAAAAGATCAAAGTTCAGGTTTAGAAATTTTTGAAAGCCTGGCAAGCGGTGAATTAAGTCAGGATCCAGCTTATCAAAAGGCTTTCGAAAAAATTCGTCCTGCCCTTCAGCATGATCGAATTTTTGCGCAAAGCCTGCTAGGAAGGAAGGTGGTAATGGGATACTACTTTAAAACCAGTGATTCGACGGACGAAAGTGAAAATACAGGCACATTGCCACCTGCAATTACAAAAATGGATGCCGAGTGGGGCCAGCGATTACCGATTCCTGAAGCAGCTGGATACGGTGGGAATTTGGAAATTTTACAGGCAGCGACCGCTTCTGGTGGTTATTTTGACAATCCTTTGGTAGGGCAAGATGGCGTTTTTCGCAGAGTGCCTCTTATCCAGACCTATAACAAATTTATATACCCGTCGTTAGCACTCGCTATTACTCAAGTCCACCTCGATAACCCTCGATTCGAATTAATTGTCAAGACCGATGGCGCAAAAAGCGCACAGGATTATTATGCTTTGGAAGGCATAAAGCTCGGAAAGCATTATATTCCCGTCGACAGTAATGGCGCCGTCTATGTGCCCTATCGTGGGCTCGCAGGCAGTTTTCCCTACCTGCCTGTGCATCAGGTTTTAACTAAAAAAATTGATCGAGACCGTCTAAGGGATAAGATTGTATTGATCGGGGCCTCGGCCCCGGGCCTGTTGGATTTGCGTTCAACCCCGGTGCAGAATGTCTATCCTGGTGTTGAAGTACACGCTAACATAATC
>CAXMRQ010000078.1:0-26623 GCA_964196115.1 uncultured Gammaproteobacteria bacterium | reverse complement strand
GCCATCAATGACATATTGTAGAGGATCATGATTGCGATCAACGCGATTCCCGGGCGCTGCATCCAGTGTCTTGCTAGCCCCTTTAAATCTATGGTCTTTAAGCTTTGGCTGGCTTTGCTGTGAATTCGGTTGGCAATCGGAAAAAACAATACACCCATGATGATCGCTGGAATTAACAATATTTGCAGACTGGTCTGCCAGTCGAAATATCCCAGCAGAAATCCGGTGGTCAATGGACCGAGTATCTCGGCGCCGATACTGCCACCGACCGCATGTATGCCCAACACCTGTGCGCGCCTTTGCGGCATCTCCTTAACCAGCACACCGGTTGCGACCGGATGCCAGAAGGCGTCGCCCATGACGCCAAAAGCGAGCAATAGCGTGATCGCCCAGAACCCGGGCACTAGAGTCGCCGACCAGTAACCGATTGCCACCCACCAAAAACTGAACAGCATTAAATAACCGGGGTGCTTCGAGCGATCTGCGATGATGCCTGCGGGCAGATAGGCAAGACCGGCACCCAGGCCGTTAATGGTCAGAATCAGGCCAACCTCGGTTGGGCCGAGGCCCATGCTTGCCGCTATTGCCGGGGCGAGTAACCAGATTGTTCCGGCCACCCAGTCATTCGTCATATGACCGAGCGCCAGGGAACCGAGTAAAAAACGATCATGCGATGTTAGTGGGGGCATGTATCTAGTTAACCATTATTTACGGCCAGGCTGTGTCTTTTTAGATCTTCATAAAATGGCCAGTGGTGATACAGATATTGCTTTAATTGTGGTGCCGCTTGCGCCGCCTTATCGAATTTGGCTCTTGCCTCTAGCTCATCACCCTGCTCTACCGGTTTAATGCCCTGCGAACTACTGACGCTTTGATGCCAGCCTTCAACATATTGCCAGTCTTCGGGGGTCGATTCGGCCTCCCAGCTAAGTGCTTTTTCACAGTAATCGAGGCCTGTCGCCTGCCAGAACAATCGCATCATGCCTTTGCTATCTGCCTGGATTGCCTCGGCTTCTATTACGACTGGTGTACGGCCAGTGATTTCTTTGACTCCCTCCAGATGCCGCCACTGGGCTTCGATTCCCACTTCGTCAAGCGTCAGGTCGGGGTCGAGCCGGTGGTAAGACAAAATCGATTTGAGCGGGTTACGAATCAGGAAGCAGTGCTGCACAGATTGACAAAACTCGACATCATTCAGGATTTCCGGCATCACGTAATAACTCATGTCCTTGGCGAATACCGCAGAGGACTCTGCTAGTTTTAAAACCGAATCCCTTGTTTCTTCGTAACTCACAGGATGATCCTGTTCGACTTCGAAATGGGCGAGCTGCTTTGTAGTTTTCCGAAGATAATAATAATGCAGAAACGGCTCGTGCAGACATTCGAGATCACCTCGCTCGCGCATCACACGTTCAATCGCGGTCGACATCGAACGAGGGTGGGACCATAAAAAAATAACTGGTTTCATCGATGTTTTTCACCTCGTTCAAGACCGGCTAGAATATTCGGATAGTAATAACCGAGCGTTAATGCCCTGATCAGCATAAATAGACTCAGGGCCATGAATAAGCCGTGATTACCCCAGTAAGGCAGCAACAGGTTTAATAGTACTAGATATAAGGCTGTTGAAACTAACATCGCATTACGCATTTCACGGGTATAACCAACGCCGATGAAAATTCCGTCAAACTGAAAACTCCAGACCGAAATCAGCGGCGCAATAATCATCCAGGGCAAATAAATTAGCGTAGTCTCTATCACTGCCTGAATATTAGAAAACAAGCCTAAAATGTACCTCCCGAATAGCAGGTATAGAAGACTGACTATGACCGCCATTATTCCAGCCCAAATATTAGTTAACCTTACTGCCCGACTGAAGTTCTGGCGTTTACCGGCACCATAGGCGCTACCGGTCAGGGCTTCTGCTGCGTGCGCGAACCCATCAAGACCATAGGCCATAATGCTGTGCAAGTGAATTAATATCGCATTCGCGGCTAATACCACCTCGCCAAATTTCGCACTTTGCGCAGTAAAATAGGCGAACGAAAAAACCAGGCATAGCGTCCGTACAAAAATATTGCCGTTGGCATGCATGAGTTCCAACAATGCCCCCCTTTCCAGAAGTCGCTGCCAGTTCAATTGTCGCAAAGCTATTGCCAGTGGTTCGCGCAATAATATAAAACCGCAGATCGCAGCGAAATACTCGGCAATCAGGGTTGCCAACGCGACGCCTTCGACACCCATGTCATAACCCATGACAAACAAAAAATCTAACATTACATTAGTGATATTTAAGATTAGCTGTAAATAAAAGGCGCGTGCAGTCTGTTGCAGGCCGATGAAAACACCGGTGAAAACGTACATACACAGGGTAGCCGGAGCACTCCAGATACGGATTTCGGTATAGTTTCTGGTCAGTTGCTCAACCTCTAAGCTGCTATCCAGTAAATGCAATGCCATGCCAATTAAAGGCTGGCTCAGTATTATCGTTAATAATCCGAAACCAAAAGCGAGCAGAAATACCCGTAGCAATGTATCCCCGAGTGCCTGTTGATTATTAGCGCCGAATGCACGAGCTACAAATCCTGTCGTACCCATGCGCAGAAAACCAAAGCCCCAGTATAGAAAACTGAAAATCAATGCGCCCAATGCCACTGCGCCAATTGCCTGTGGCCCGGGTAGACGCCCGACAACCGCAGTATCGACTGCCCCGACTAGCGGCACCGAAATATTCGAGATGATAATTGGGCCGGCTAAAGCCCATACTTTACGATGACTGATCTGATTTACTGGAGTCATGTAATACTACTTTATCGGGCTTTTCCTGCTGGGCCGACAGGTAAAGCTGATTCGACGTCGCCTGGGTTGCCGGTATAGCGATGAAAGGTTTACGCTTGTCCGGGCTTCCACCGCGTCTGCGCTTAAATGTCGCGAATAATGCGAGCAAAAGGCTCACTAGAGCAAAATAAGCAAATAATCCCTGCGGGCCCATGAACCCCATAAACTGGCCCGCGATGATCGGACCGATACTCGCACCGGCGCCATAGGTAATTAGTAATCCTCCTGCCACCTGTACGCGATGTTCAGGACCAGCGAGGTCATTCGCAGTTGCAGCAGACAGGGAGTAAATAGTAAAAAGAAATGCACCAAACAAACCGACGTTGACCAGTATCAGTCGAAAATCGTGCACCTGGGTCATGCCAAAGGCAGCCAATGAGACAATTATCGGAATAACAATCAACAACGGCCCTCGACCAATCCGATCTGACAAATGCCCCACCGGCCACTGCAACAATAAACCACTCATGATAATGGTCGCCATAAATATCGACAGACTCGCCTCCGATAAGCCGATATTGACCGCAAATACCGGTCCCAGACCGTGCACACTGGCATTAATTAATCCGGCGCAAAACACACCAATTACGCCCAATGGTGCCAGTCGATAGAGCGAAATCAACGGCATGCGGGCTGCTGCTGTCATCGCCGGCGCCTTTGCTTTGGTCAGCAATACGGGAATTAAAGCGAGCGAAAAAATAACCGAAGCGAGGCTAAATAACTGGAACTGCGAGGGATCACCGATCGACAATAAAAACTGACCAGAGCCCGCCGCAAAATAATTGGTAGTCATATAAAATGCTAGCACCTGGCCGCGATTATGATTGCTTGCTCGTGTGTTCAACCAACTTTCGGTGACCATAATCAACCCGGCCATGCAAAACCCGGACATCATGCGTAAAGCCATCCAGCCGCCAACCGAAATCCATAATGGATGCAATAGCGCGGAAACCGACATTAACGAGGCAAATGCGGCAAAAGATCGAATATGGCCGACACGCGCAACTATTCTTCCAGCAAAAACGCCGCCCCATAATAGTCCAAAAAAATAAGCGGCAACGATGAAGCCGACCTGATCGGTGGGGAAACCTTCTACTTGCGTACGCACACCCAGCAAAGTGCTAAACAGGCCGTTCGCCAGCAATAGCAGGCCATAACTGAGCAACAGGGAAAAGACGGCGGTTAAGGTGCTAAACAAACAGGTTCCAGTGTGGGCTTATTAATAGAGAAAATATTCTAATCGACAGTTTCCTGATCAACTATATGTTGATCGAGAGGGCAACTTTATATCAATCCTGCATTGATATCATCAGAGGATTGATGCAATACGCGGCTGTTCAAATTACCTGGCGCTGCTTTAGCTTAAGAATCTGTTCGGAGGTAATGCCTAACTCGCTTAAAATACTTTCAGTATCCTGCCCGTGCCGTGCACAGTAGTCGTCAAACATCGGCCCATGACTGGCAAATTTAAAAGCCGCCTCTGGTGCGGTTAGCTCACTGTCATCGAGTCTTCGCATCTGGCTTTCGGGCGACCTTTGTAGCTGCTCCTGCTGTAACAGGCCATACAGGTCTCGCACCCGGGCTGCCGGCACATGGCACTGGTTAAGCTGTCCTTCCCAGTATCCGGCTGTATCGCTGATAAAACATTGCTGCATGCGATCACGCAGTTCTACACCGTTTGCCCTCAACAAGCTACAGCTGAGATTTTCCTGCTCGCCTCCAGGCCAGCCAACTTTTCTATCGTTATTCTTTACCGAAATTGGTTTGCCTCAGGATACCGCCATAAATTTCACTGTCTCCGACCACTCCGACGAGTCTATCGGCATCTACCAGCAGCACTGGCCAGCCGGTATGGTGACGAATTTCGATATTCCAGCGCATCTTCATGCTGGAGGGCGCGGTTACCAGTACATCGTCTCCAAGATCTGCTATCTTTGTCTCGCTATTACAGCTCTCAATTCGTGCTGTCTTTCCATCGAAACTGGCGCTGACAGGTTTATCATTGCCATCTAAAGTTACCCGAAAGTGTCCTTTGCTATCCAGCATGACATCTTTGCCATCGCGCCTGAGATCTGCCAACGGCGTCATGAAAGAGGCCCCCTGGAGCACATTCAAAGGGTTCATATGGGCGACAAATTCGGCGACATATTCGTTGGATGGGTTGAGCACTATGTCTTCCGGCTCTCCATATTGGACGATGTGGCCACCTTCCATGATAGCGATATGATTGCCAATTTTCAGCGCCTCATCAAGGTCATGGCTGACGAAAATAATAGTTTTTTTCAACTCGCGTTGTAAATCCAGCAGAAAGTCCTGCAGGTGATTGCGGATTAACGGATCAAGCGCGGAAAACGGCTCGTCCATCAACAGGATATCCGCATCCGTGGCAAATGCACGGGCCAGACCAACGCGTTGCTGCATGCCGCCCGATAACTCGTGCGCGTATTTGTCCTTCCACTGGAATAGATCGACCAGCTTCAGTTTTTCATCGACTATGGGTTCGCGCTCAAGTTTACTCAAACCCTTTATTTCAAGGCCAAGACCTACATTTTCTTCAACCGTTCGCCAGGGCAATAAGGCAAATTGTTGAAACACCATGGCGATACGACTCATGCGCATCTCGCGCAGAGTAGTGGCATCGCAACTGGCTATATTCACCTGCCCGCCCTGGTGGCTGACAAGTACTTCACCTCGGGTCACCTTATTCAGGCCATTGACCGCGCGTAGCAAAGTAGACTTGCCGGAACCGGACAGACCCATGAGTACGCAAATCTCGCCTTCATGGATATCAATGCTGGCGTTTGCAACGCCTATAACTGCATTGGTTTTTTCCAGAATCGACTCGCGAGTACCACCATTATCTAACAATTCGATTGCACGTGCCTGCGCTTCACCAAAGATGATATCTACTTTTTTAAAAGAAACGGCTATCGGGTTATTGGTCACTGACATGGTTATTTCCCTTTCCTTTTTGAGGACAGCCTTTTCTCTGGCAATTTACAAACTCGATCCATGATAATGGCAACGATCACAATCGCGATCCCTGCTTCAAAACCTTTAGCCGGGTTGACCTGGTTGATCGCACGAAGGATCGGGATACCAAGACCCGGTGCCGCCACCATAGAGGCAATTACCACCATTGAAAGCGACAGCATGATAGTTTGCGTCAGCCCCGCCATAATATTTGGAATCGCCGAAGGGATTTCTACTTTCCATAACAATTGTTTTTTCGTCGCGCCAAAACTTTCAGCTGCTTCGATTAATGGGCCGGGCGTGGAGGACACGCCCAGATAAGTCAGCCGAATTGGTGCCGGTACTACAAAGATAACCGTCGCCACTACACCCGGCACCGGACCGAGCCCGAACAGGGTAAGTGCCGGTATCAGATATACAAAGGTCGGGATGGTCTGCATCATATCCAGAATTGGGCGAATAGAGACCCAAAGTTTCGGGCGGTGTGCCGCTGCGATGCCGATCGGGACACCGATGACTACACAGAGTAAAGTGGCCCAAATCACTAGCGACAGAGTCTCCATTGTATCTTCCCAGTACCCAAGGTTGACGATCAACAACAGCGAAATAACGATGAATAGCGATATTTTCCAGGATCGATGTAGCCAATAGGCCGCGCCTGCCATCAGTGCGATCATGGCGAAGGCCGAGATCGAAAGAAACGCAGTTGATGTCCATTCAAAAACAGTTTCCAGCGCGATGGTGAATCCATCAAACAGCCAAAAAAGATATTCGTTTAAAAAATCAACGAAGTCAGCCAGCCATCTGCCAATCGGTATTTTGTTACTTTCTAGCCATTCCATTTTGTTAACCTCAATGTAATGCGTGCAATAGGCGTTTACTGTAAATAATCCAGGGAGACCGGTTTAGATTGTGCCGATCTCCCCGTTTACCGTTAGTAGCTTACTTGCTCAGCCTGGCTTTGACTGCCGCCAGTCCATTGCCTCCATTCAGTGTAGTAACACCCTTTAGCCAGCCGTCAAGAATACCCTTATTGGCCTTCAACCAGGCAGCGGCAGCCTCATCAGGCTCCTTACCATCGTCGAGAATAGCGCCCATGATTTCGTTTTCCATCGCCAGGGTAAACTGTAGGTTAGTAAGCAGTTTTCCTAAATTCGGGCATTGGCTTGAATAACCTTTGCGGGTATTGGTGTAAACATCTGCGCCGCCAAAGTTCGGGCCGAAGAAATCATCACCCCCTGATAGGTAGGTCAGCTCAAAGTTGGCATTCATCGGGTGTGGAGCCCAACCCAGGAACACCACCATCTTGCCGCGTTTTTCAGCGCGAGTCACCTGAGACAGCATGCCCTGTTCAGAGCTTTCAACCACTTCAAAGCCTTTCAAACCGAAGGCATCACTGGCAATCATATCCAGGATGATACGGTTACCATCGTTACCCGGTTCAATGCCATAGATTTCTCCATCCAGGTTATCTTTGAATTTTGCAATATCGGCAAAGTCTCTGAGACCAGCATCGGCGGCTTTTTTATTCACAGCCAGCGTATATTTAGCCCCTGTCAGGTTGGCAGGTTGCACCACCTCCACCGTACCAGCATCACGATAGGGCCCAAGGTCGCCTTCCATGGTCGGCATCCAATTGCCAAGGAAGACATCAATGTCGCCAGTCTCGAGGCTCTTATAAGTCACCGGAACTGCCAGAACTTTAACGTCCGGGCTATAACCCAGCCCTTCCAGCACCACACTGGTTGCTGCAGTGGTTGCTGTGATATCGGTCCAGCCTACATCGGACAAATTAACAACTTTACAGCTTGGCGGATCAGCCGCCATAGCGGTGCCAGCTAAGACTAAAGCACCTGCAAGAATCGTACGAAAAACTAATTTATTTACCATGGTTTTATCTCCTCGGGAATTGGTGGTTTATTTCTAAAATAGCCAGGAATACTATTTCGCCGTTGTTCAATTATCATTGTGAACTAACGACCAAAATATATCCGTATGCATGGGACAAACTAATGAAAAAATCCATAAATAGCAAGCTAACTCTGTTGGTTTGACGGCGTTTGCGATCCGTATGATCGACATGACAACTTCAAGTTTTAGCACCAAACCATTAATGTCGATGGCAAGGCATATCAGCCCAGAGCAGATTACGTCTTTGAACTCGTCGCGTCGAAGGACATTAGTCTGTGCGAATCAGTAAAACGCGACCTCGGCTCGAAGGCTTATGATCATGAGATATTTATTATCACCCCGAATAATCCGCGTGAAAGCTAGTACTCCTTCAATGATATATCTTAGGATGCAGAGCGTCCCAAATTGTCCAAGGCACCAAAAGTAGGCGCTTTAGGCGAGGCGCAGGCCGCAGGGAATGGCATGCCCTTTACAAGGACTGCACCAAAAGTAGGCGCTTTAGGCGACGCGGCATTGGCCAATTTGGGGCGCTCCCTTCGGGCCAGCCAGGAAGCAGTCATACCCAAAGCACTCGCTTCGCTCATGGGGCAGGCCCTCTGCGTTGTCGCCTAAAGCGCCTACTTTTGGTGTGCTCCCTTGAATTAACTACGGCTAGTACTGCGGTCGCAAGCCTAGCAGCTAACCGCTTCCTGACTGGCTGCATCCTAAGATATATCATTGAAGGAGTACTAATACGCATTGCATCATTTCCACCGACTGATACAAAAAGCTTTAGACTGAGATCAACCCATCCAGATCGATGTGAATTTCTCTGCCGCTTGACAGCTTCGCTATCTTCGCCAGCGATAACTCGATAACCGGCACATTCAAGTCATAGAGTCGGTTGGCTACCATCACCCCGACACTGATATTGACATCGCGTTTACCGAGCACAAATGCGACAGGCCCACTACCATTTCGAAGAGACTCGGCAATAGCCGCCGGTGTTCCCGCCGAGCCTCGACTTTGCGGGATAAATAGAACCGATCCACCAATACGTTGCCCATGTTGAGGATGGTGTACATCGATGATTTCACCGTTTTGTGGGTTAAAACCGCCCCAAAAACTGAGCGTATCACCGAGAACCATAGCGCAACCACTAGCCTGGCCAGGCACCAGTACTCGACCCTGAATCGAATCATTCGATGGTTTATTCATAGGTCCTTCCAGCTATCCAGCGCTACCCTTCCAGAGACTGCCGATTCGACGCATTCTGACAGACTGCCAAGCACTACCTGTACCGGTAACATACCCGGTGCATAGTAGGCCCATTTCGCCGAGTTGGTCATTACCAGACCTTCCAGACCATTCACCTGAGGTGAAAAATAAGTACAGGTGTCGGTAATTATCCTGATTCCAGATTGAGTCAACTGCTCTGCCCATCCATTCGCATCTGCCTGTTGCAAAACATGTCGACTGGTAGTCAGATAAAACACCAGATCCGCAGCGATTTTGCGACCATTGAGCAAAGTGACAAGACGCTCGAACTCGGTATATGAAAAATGCGGCGTGCCCAATGATACCGCGCGTAAATCACCAGTAGCTTCGCCGAGCTCGCGCCGCGCCTGTCGTAAATCTTCGACAGAGACTTCAACAACCCGACTCGGAATTTGCCCCTGACAAGCCTCACCGAGAGAACTCGCCTCGGGTGTAAGACCCACCGCGTGGAACAGGGGTACGCTACCCGATGAACAGGCAGCCGCGCTGATAGCTTTTAAATCGTCTTCATTAGTTGAATCGGGTAAACCTTCAATGACCGGTATCCTGTCATCACAAAGCTTACCGGCAAAGTGCCCGAGCAAATGGAAAAAGATATCATTAGTTTTCAATGATGTGGGGATTTGATCGACGTTTATCCGTATTTCAGCCCGGCGTAATTCAGTACGATGCAAGCCGGTGTAGGGTACTCGACCGGTGATTGCTGCACAGACATCGAGAAAATCGCCATATTTATTGGTTCGCGCACCGATTACTGAATTATAGAAACTCACAGCGTTGGATTCGGAGCCGACAATATGCGCGCCGAGTTCGGGGCGACCCGGCAATTGATAAGGCGCACAGGTCCAGACTGGCTTGCAGCCGAGTCGAACGTAGGCTTCCATCAACTGTTTAGCCTCATTCATCTCGGTGCTCGCCGATGGGTCGCGCACCGAGAAATCATTCAAACTCACCAACCCGTTGTTGGTCCAGGATGGCACTGCGAGAGTCGCGCCATGTTCGAGCATATACAGTACAAAGTCGAGGTGCGCACGACCGTTATAAAAACAGGCATCGATATGCGCGAAACTGATATCAATCAGCGATTCAGCCTGTTCGATATTGGCAGCAGCGACGATTGTTTGCATCGCAAACTGCATCGCTTTGCCCTGTTTGCCGTCTAGCAGACCCTGGTCTCTGGAATCTAAATGGAGGTCTGGCATGCTAGGAGTCTGTCGGACTTAGGTAATTGTGGCGAGGGAAAGTCATTTTGAGTCAGATTTTTCTATCGATTGAGGCGAATAGTCATTCATATTTAACGAAATGGATAGGAAAATCTGGCCAGAATGGCGTTTCCGCGGTCGATTTACCCTAAGTCCGACTGACTCCTACACTACCAGTCAATTAACTGTCGGTCGCGATAAAACCCACCGCTTTGACCGGCATCGGCTGAAGTTGCCAACCAGACTGCTGTATCGACCCCCTGCTCTGCTGAACGATCCGCATTACTGCCACCCATATCGGTGCGCACCCAGCCTGGGCAGACCGCATTAATCGAGATTCCGCTGTCTTTGAGTTCAGCAGCAAATATGGCAGTCACCGCATTCAATGCAGTTTTAGAAATCCGATAACCCGGATGCTGCCCACCCATATCAGACAACTGCCCCATACCCGAAGAAATATTAACGATACGGCCAGTGCCGACCTGCTGCATCAAAGGCAATAAGGCCTTGGTCAGCATCATCGGCGCTACGGTGTTTATCTCAATGGTTTTTCTAATGACTTCGACATCTGCATCGCAAATGCTGGTCGGGTTCCCGAGGTCACCATCGATCAGAATACCGGCATTGTTAATCAGAACATCCACTCTGCCGTGAGTATCTCGAAGATAGTCGGCTAGCGCATCGATATCGGTCTGAGACGTCACTTCAAGTTTTACTGCTTCTATGGATAGACCCTGGTCAGACAAAACCTTTGCCGCGGCCTTACCTGATTCTAAATTTCGACTGGCAAGCAAAACGTGGAATCCTTTTTCGGCGAGGACCTTGCAGGTTGCCAGGCCCATACCTCGATTGCCACCGGTAACCACAGCCACTGGTATTTGATTCATTTCAACTCCTGGACATTATCCTAGAAAACGCAGTTGGATCACGAAAGTCCACGCACCAAAAGTAGGCGCTTTTAAGCGAGCTCTTGACGCATCGGAGTGCCGCATCACTAGAAAACCAAATAACTTCTCATCACCAATAAGGTGACCACGAATTATTTGACAGGCACTATGCGCCAATAACTCGCCTATAGCGCCTACTTTTGGTACGTGTCTTTTTCGCGCCCAACTGCGTTTCCTAGGATCATCAGATTCAGATAGTTTAACGCATCGTTCAATGACGCACTATGTTACTCGAAGTCAATTCTTACAACCTCAGTCAAACCAGTATTCAACCGCCTGAAATTTTAAGAATGCACCCGCTTGACTCCCCTGCAACATCGCCATGGTCGACAACATCCCCGCTTCTGTGCAGGTAGGCGATGCAACACTGACGGTGTGTGGGGCGTCGGGCACCGGCCATCCAGTTTTTGGATTGATTACGTGGCTGTAGCGAACACCGTTTTTTAACAGGTAACGGTTTGCGTCACCACTGGTGGCTATTGCACCGCGATATAACTGGAATAGTGCGACCGCCTGCTCTTTACCGGTAATCAGCCGACCGACTGACCAAAAGCCCTGATTAAGTCGTTCGCCGGTGGTAGCCAGATCTCCACCAAAGTTAACCAATACGCTGGCATCGGTCAGGTCACGGACTAGTTGTACACTGCGGTCTACTGCGTATTCTTTTCCAATGCCACCCAGATCTATTTCCATACCCGGCTTCAACTTCAGTTCACCGGCCTTCCACTTCACCTTTTGCCAGCCAACACGAGCAAGTAAGCTGGAGACCGTTTTTTGTTCAGGGATACGATCACTGCCATCAAAACGCCATGCTTTCCTTAATACGCCCGAAGTAATGTCAAATAATCCATCACTCAGTTGATAAAGCTCGTCGGCAAAATCAATCAGCCTGGCAGTCTCATCGTCGACAGCAACAGACTTACCGGAAGAATTATTAATTGTGAATACTATATTGTTATTCTGATACCGACTGAATTTTTGTTCTATGCGCAGCGCCTCGCTCGAAACGGTATGCAGAATTTTTTCGGCCAGGGAGCGATCATCAACCTCCATTAATACTTCACAGGGACTCGCCATCGCAGTAAAACTGCCGCGCCAGTTACCCTGCTCCTTTATTAACTGAAAATCACTCATATAAAAAACAATGTTAAGGCAGTAATTCTCTATTGTGCCAGCAGATTTGTTACCTGCATAACTCGAAAACTAGTGCTTTTTTAGAGCACTCGCTACCACAGCAGCGAATAATTAACCTGTAATATGATCGCATCGAGGTCAGGTGTCTCTTCCCCGCTTGGCACCAATCCATCGTTAACCGTCTGCGATATCACTTCACCGCGTATCGAGAATTCGCTGTTTTTACCTAATGGTAATCCGTATTTTAATCCGAGTGTGACTGTTTCGGATTTGGCCAGACGATAGTCATTACTGGCAAAAGTGGTATTTACGGCTCCACTGGCCGGGTTTACATCGGTTCCGAGTTCGAGATTATGCGTGTAAAAACTCGCTGCATCCTGTTGATAGTAACGAATATGCGGTTGTAGATATCCCTCATCCATTTCATAGCGATACCTTAAATCAAAGGTATGCGAAGTTACATCCCAGTCATCCTCGTAATAGCGGTAGGAAAAATTGATCACGTCTTCATCAAAATGATGTACCGCCTTAAAATAAAGCACATTCCGGTCCCGAGTTTCAGGGCGGCTTTCGTACAGGTAGGGCAAATTACCTGTTGATGCCGTGTCGAAAAAAGTAGAGCCCGAAGTAGTCGCTGGTTCTCCTGTTAGCGGATCGATTACAGTCACGATTTTATACGGGTCATTCTGATATCCATCGGTCTGACCGAAGCCGTAGTTAAACTGAATAAGAGTCTGTCGGCTAATAACCTGGGTAACCCCAATAAGAAAATCGGTAATCGTCTTGTTGTCGTCGGCACCTGCCCGGTTGAGAGTGAATCCCGGATCTACCATGGGTTGCAGCACCGACGGCGTACCGCCTACGGGGCCAATCATATCGTAATTAAAGGCAAGTCCAGCATTCAATGTGGTATTGCGATCATTATAATCTCGCGCATAGGTGGCGCTAGCACCTAGCGAGGTATAGTCAAACTCGCGCGAAAGATTACCGCCCCAGGTGATGCGAGATACACGGTCGATAGCAATATCCCAGTCAGCACCAAACGCAACGCGAGTATCGTGGAAAGTATCGTCCAGCGGCGTTTGCCCGGCGGCAGCTGTATAACTGCTTCGTCCAGACGGCGTGGTAAATGTTTGCGCTACCGAAGAAGCATGGGCGCCATTTGGTGTTGCACCGGTGAGTGCATCGACCACCAGACGCAGGCTAATTCGCTCATCGTCATTAATATCACGACTGGCGTAAACTGCCGGTTCTATTGCCAGTACGCGACTATCGCTTTCGCTATAAAACAGAACAGCGCTCTCGACTTCCCATTCAGAATCGACCGCCTGCGCAAGCGGTGCCGCAATTTGCAACAAAGTGCAGGTCGCAAGACTCATGCGGGTTTTGATTTTCTTTAATTGCACCCGCAGCCACCCCCGCCAACACCCTGGCCACCGCTGCTGGCCTCCTTGCTAAAATATATATGCTCATCCATAAAATTGTCCAGATAATCTGGAACTAGTTGCATCGAATCTTTCGCCAGCAAATCACGCTCCCAGGGTTGAATACCCATCGAGCTACAGGCCGGGATAGAAATCAACATGAACATGATAGCCATCACCCGTACCGATTTGTTTTTGGTCGAATATAAACAGGCTCTGAACATTATTGAGATCCCTCAAGTAAAATTTTAATCGCGCTTTCCAACTTCGGCTTATCCTTCTCCCGAAATCCAATATGAGTGGCATACAGCCGACCGTCACGCCCAATCAAATAGGTGCTGGGCATTCCACGTAGTCGATAGGCTTCTGCTGATTTTCCTTCGGGATCAAACGCCACAATGAAATTAACATCAACCAGTTTCAGAAATTCCTCAGCAAGTCTTTTTTCTCTATCAAGGTTAACCGCGACTATCTCGAGACCCTGCGCCTGGTAGGTCATTTTTAAATGATGCATCCACGGGAACGATTTAACACAGGGTATGCACCATGAAGCCCAGAAGTCGAGGTAGACTACTTTGCCTCTAAGGTCTTCGAGATTAAATTCACCATCCAGAGAGGGTAATCTGATATTAGGGGCATCGGAGATTGCGGCAATTGAATTTCCACTCAGGCCAAGTATCAAAACAATCAAGGTATTAAATATTACTTTCATGTGTTTTCCCACCAGTTTATATGACTCATTATTTTGCCTACAATTCCGCTATATATTAACGAACTCAATACAAATTCGACATTCTTAATGTGAGTCTAGTTGCCTAATCTTAAAATAATCTTAAGGTTGTCTCCGAAAACACAGATAGAATTGTGACTTTTTACATCGTCTTAAGATAACCTTAAGCTAGAAGGCTTAAATGATAAGCTATGTGGATAATTGGTATATTTTGTGCGAATCCTGTTAGTTGAAGACGATTCCCTGATCGGCGAAGGTTTGCAGTCTGCTCTGCAGCGCGAAGACTATCTTGTCGATTGGGTGATGAATGGTGAATCAGCTCTGGCGGCAATCAAGGTTACAGACTTTGATGCATTAATCCTCGATATAGGATTGCCCGGCATCAGTGGTCTCGAGGTTTTAAAAAAAGCTCGCAAGCAGGAATATGATTTCCCGGTACTGATACTGACAGCTCAAGATGGCTTATCTGATCGCGTTACCGGCCTCGATACCGGAGCCGATGATTACCTCTCCAAACCATTCGAACTCGATGAGTTATGCGCCCGACTTAGGGCACTCATCAGGCGCTCAAAGGGGTCTCTTGATCAGAAAATTCGCTATCAGGACATCCTGCTCGATCCTGAAGCTCATACAGTTACCAAAGACAAACAACCCGTTGATTTATCGAGACGCGAATTCGCTTTGCTACAGGAGCTTCTATCGAGTAGCGGTCGAGTGTTGTCGCGCTCACAACTGGAAGACAGGTTATATAGCTGGGGCGACGAGGTGGAAAGCAATGCGATTGAGGTGCATGTTCATCACTTACGTAAACGCCTGGGTTCAGATTTGATCAAAACAGTTCGCGGCGTCGGATACATCATAGCGAAGGCTCACTAATAGATAAGCAAAAATATGTCGATTCGTTATATCCTCATCATTCGTATATTAATCGCCTCTTTTGTGCTGGTTGGCATAGGCGCATGGCTAGGTTATAAGGATGTTCAGCATGAAACTCGTGAACTCTTCGATGCACAGCTGGCGCGTTCGGCAAGATTGATATTAAGTCTGGTTCAGGCCGACAGTGGACAATTCAACCTTTCCGACATTCAGAAATTTCTCGATCAAAATCAACTCGAAATACCCGATTCCGCATCAGGCGATCTGCCAGGAGAAGAGGAAGAGGAACTTGATTCGGGCCATATATACGAAACAAAACTGGGTTTTCAAATCTGGGACAGCTCCGGAAACCTTATATTAAAGTCAACTAATGTTCCGCTCAAAATAATCAGTCAACAGGATGAAGGCTATAGCAATAGTTATTTCCTGGATCACGAATGGCGAGTATTCACGCTTAATAGTGTCGATGATCGTTATCGAGCGATGACCGCAGAACGCATTGATGTGCGCAACGACCTGATCGGAAAAATTCTTTCAGATCTGCTAATTCTGTTTGTAATCCTGGTGGCTGGGTTATCCATTACCACCTGGTTTGCCATTAGTCAGGGATTGTCTCCGCTGCGTAATCTGACTGCGCAAATTCATCAACGTGGCGCCGAAAGACTGGATTCTATCTCAGAGAAAAATGCACCTATAGAAATTCAAACCATTACCGGGGCACTCAACCAGCTGCTTTCAAAACTGCAAAATGCGCTAGCAAGAGAAAAGAGAATCACTTCAGATGCTGCACACGAATTAAGAACCCCATTAGCGGCGGTCAAACTGCATGCCGAACTGGCCAGTCGCGCAACTAATAAAGAAGACAGAAAAAAGGCGATAGCCGGTATTTTACTCGGTAACGAACGCACGACGCACCTGGTCAATCAGCTACTTGCACTGGCCCGTTTAGAACCTGATTCCTCTTCGCAGGAATTTATACCACATGATTTGCGCCATATAGTACGCGAAGAAGCCGCTCTGCTAGCACCTTCTGCGCAAACCAAAAATATCGATCTATCGGTTTCTGCGAGTAACAATATAATAGCTGCTATCGACGACACTTCTTTCCGTCTACTGATTCGAAATCTATTGAATAATGCAATCGCCTACACGCAACCTGGGGGCAAGGTCAGCATTAGCCTGTCTGAAAGCGATAATCAGTATCATCTGGTCTTCGAAGATAACGGGCCTGGAATACCAGTGGGCGAACGTGATCGCGTTTTTGAGAGATTTTATCGAATTCAAAACCACGAGGTAACTGGTTGCGGCATAGGATTATCTATCGTCATGCGAGTGGTTGAATTACACCAGGCCAGCCTGTCCTTGAATGACTCAGGTTTCGACTCTGGTTTGAAAGTTACAATTAGTTTTCCTCTCAGTCGTGCTGCTGCCAATAATACGAGTAATTGAGCAATAAGTTTAGATACAGCAGTTTGCGGACTGCTATTTTAATGCCCGAGAGTATAGAATAGCGACCTGAATAAATTATTAACCTTCGCAGTCGCACAGCCCAAAACTAATTCATTCTCAGGAAATTAAAGTGATATCACAGGATACATCCGAGAAAAGACCTCGGTTATTTTTACGCTTCTTTATCGTTTTGCTAATTATACTGACTATAGCGGGCTCGCTTGGATATGTAAAATACCTGCAGTTTCAGGGAATGGCAGCACAGAATACTCCACCACCCCCGATAAGCGTTACAGTCGCGGTTGCGGAGGCGGCTAACTGGAATAAGCGCATCAAGGCAATTGGTACCCTGGTCGCTAATCAGGGCGTCGACATATCCAGTGAAGTTGCTGGTATCGTGACGTCGATAAATTTCGAGTCCGGTGAGGAAGTTAAAACCGGCAAACGGCTAATTGAACTCGACAGCCAGTCGGAGCGCGCATCGTTAGCCTCAGCGAAGGCCAGGTATGAGTCAGACAACAGTCAATATCAACGCCTGATTAAGCTCAAGGATAAGAAATTTGTCACCCGCAACGATCTTGATACCCAGGCAGGACTAGTGGAGATTGCCAAATCATTAATAGGCATAGCCGAAGCAGCACTGGCGAAAAAAAGCATCAGCTCACCCTTTTCCGGCAAACTCGGCATCCGCCAGATCGATCTGGGTGAATACATCGCCCCCGGCACCAGCATTGTCACTTTGCAGTCAATCGATCGGCTACTACTCGACTTTACCCTGCCCGAAAGTAACTTCAAAGACCTGTCCGTCGGCCAGTTGGTGACGTTTGCTGTTCGCTCTTATCCGGGTCGTCAATTTAACGGCACTGTAACCGCCTGGAATCCATTACTTGATAAGAATACGCGTAACGTGTCAATTCAGGCTGAGGTGGATAATAAAGATAGGCAGCTGACACCCGGGATGTTCGCGGAAATAGAAGTTGAGAGTGCCCAGACGCTGCCAGTACTGACGATTCCAGAAACCGCGATATTTTATAATATCTACGGCGAAGCAGTTTACGTACTGGAAAAACCAGCAACGACCGGAACCAGTCCTGACGCGGTATTTATTCTTGCCGCACGACAGATTCGAGTGGCCTACCGTGAAGATGGATTTGCCGGGGTAATTGAGGGCATTAAACCCGGGGATCAGGTGGTTACTGCGGGACAGCTTAAACTGTTTCCCAGTTTGAAAGTAGCTATCGTCGACGACGTGCCGGAATACAATCAGTCGAATTCTGTCGGAAAATAAAATGCTGACTGATTTTTTTATTAAACGGCCGGTATTAGCATTGGTCATCAGTGTGATGATCGTGTTGCTCGGCGCGCAGGCGTTTTTCGGCACGCAGGTACGCCAGTATCCTGAGCTTGAAACCTCGGTCATTAATATAAAGACTGCTTACTCTGGTGCCAGCGCTGGGCTGATCCAGGGATTTATCAGCACCCCGGTGCAACAGGCTGTCTCAAGTACCGCCGGTATTGACTACGTAAGATCGAGCAGTACCAATAGTTTATCTACTGTCGAAGTCCACATGAAACTCGGCATAGATGCAGACGTCGCCTTAACCGAAATCAGCACCAAAGTATCATCAATTCGTGATTCATTACCGGCAGAGGCCCAGGATCCGATAATTGCCAAGGCCTCTGCTAATAGCTTCGCACTGGCTTATTATGGTTTTTATAGCGAAACCCTGTCCGATGTCGAAGTCACTGACTATTTGCTGCGTACTATTCAACCGGCACTATCGACCATCAAGGGCGTCGCGCAGGCCGAGATCCTGGGGGGCAAAACCTATTCGATGCGGGTGTGGATGGATCCGCTACGGATGGCCGCGTTGAGGGTTTCGGCGGCAGACATCGTCAATGCAATTGGTGCTGAAAACTATCAATCTGCCGCCGGGCAGACACGCAGTAATCTGGTACAGACTAATGTCAATGCGGTTACCGATACCGGAAATCCGGAAGTCTTCAAGCGCTTCATCATTCGTGACGAAGGCGCCAATACCGTACGCCTGGGTGATGTTGCCGAGGTTTCGCTGGGTGCAGAAAACTACGACAGCCTGATTATGTTCGACGGTGTACCGTCCATATATATCGGTATTCAGGGCACCTCGGACGGCAACCCGCTCACGACTATTAATTTGGTTACCGCCGAACTCGATAAAATTAAAAATTCGTTTCCGCCGGGCCTGAAGGTTGCGATTGCCTATGATTCGACCGAATTTATTCAAGCCTCAATTAACGAAGTCATTCAGACCCTGTTACAGGCGTCGGTCATCGTAATTCTGGTTATATTTATTTTCCTCGGCTCGTTTCGTTCGACGCTGGTGCCACTGGTAACGATTCCACTGTCAATCATCGGCGTGTTGTTTTATATGCAGATGATGTCGTTCTCCATTAACCTTCTTACTTTGTTGGCGATGGTAATGGCCATCGGCATGCTGGTAGACGATGCAATTCTGGTAGTGGAAAACATATATCGACATATCGGTGAAGGCTTAAGGCCACTACAGGCTGCTCTGGTGGGTGCACGTGAAATTGCCAAACCAGTAATCGCGACGACGATTGTTCTGGGCGTGGTCTACGCGCCGATTGGTCTACTGGGTGGATTAACCGGGGTACTATTTAAGGAGTTCGCCTTTACTTTGGTTGGCACCATCATCCTGTCGACCATCATAGCGCTAACGCTGTCACCAATGATGTGTTCGCGAATACTCAAACCAACCATCGCCAATAATGCCTACGCTCGATTTATTAATGCACAATTTGGTCGCTGGCAGCATCGCTACGAGAACTTTCTGGCCGAATCAATACGCACACGCTCGGTTACGGTGTTTTTCGTGATTGCTATTTTGGGCATGTTATTTGGCATGTTTCAAATGGTTCAAAGCGAGCTGGCACCAGCAGAAGATCAGGGCGTCATTTTTACTTTTTCGAAAGCACCCGACCACGCCAGTATCGATTATTTAAACAAATACACGGTTCCCTATATCGATATTTATCGTCAATTCGAAGATGAATACCAGTCATCGTTTATGGCCAACGGTTTCGCAGGGCCGACTGTGTCATTTTCGGGCATGCTACTCAAACCCTGGGAACAGCGAAGCCTGACCTCGGCAGAAATAATCCCGCGCATACAAAAGCAACTGGATCAGCAACCCGGGCTGCAAAGTTTCGCATTTAATCCGCCATCGCTTCCCGGTGCCAGTGGCAATACACCGGTAGAGTTCATTATAAAAACCCAGGAAGGCTATGATCGCCTTTATGGCGTAGTGCAACAGGTGCTCGCCAAAGCGCGTGAATCAGGGCAGTTTTTCTTCATCAAAAGCGACTTTAACTTCAGCAAGCCGGAGATCAAAATTAATGTAAACCGTGAACGTGCGGAGGCGATGGGTGTGTCAATGCGCGATATCGGCCAGACCCTCGGCGCGATCCTGGCCGAAGGTTACGTTAGCCGATTCAATTTGGCGGGACGTAGTTACAAAATTATTCCACAGGCCCGTCAGAGCGAGCGTGCAAATGCCGATATTATTAGTCAATACTATGTCTATTCTGACCGCGGCGCGCAAATCAGCCTGTCGACCCTGGTTGATATTGAATATACCTCGGTACCTGCGGAACTGGTGCAGTTTCAACAATTAAACTCAGCCAAGATCGATGCAGTACCGGGCGTCCCACTCGGACAGGCCCTGCAGACACTGCGTGAAATCACCGAGCAGGTCGCGCCAGCCGGTTACTCGTTCGATTACCAGGGTCAGTCACGCCAACTGATTGAGGAAGGCTCGGTGCTTGCTCTTACTTTCGGCTTTGCTATCGTCGTCGTATTTCTTGTGCTAGCCGCACAATATGAAAGTTTGCGCGACCCTCTAATTATTCTCACCACAGTACCACTGGCCATGTTTGGTGCGATGATACCCATGTTCCTGTGGCAGGTATCGATGAATATTTATAGCCAGGTCGGGTTGATTACTCTAATCGGGTTAATCAGTAAACACGGTATTCTGATTGTCGAATTTGCCAACGAATATCAAATCAAAGAAAAACTGCCTCCTAAACAAGCGATCATAAAAGCCGCATCTATCCGACTTCGTCCGATATTAATGACCTCGTTTTCTACCGTCCTCGGGATTATGCCACTAGTGATTTCCAGCGGTGCCGGTGCGGCGAGTCGCCAGGCGATCGGCATTACGATTGTTTCAGGATTCGGTATCGGGACATTATTTACCTTATTCGTACTACCTGTTTTATATACCTATTTTGCCAAAGATCGCTATCTGGAAGCGGAACAAGCCGGTGCTGGTGTTTCGAATCTGAGCGGTTCGCAATCCAGCTTGGTTTAGCAACGGGGGTACTTAATTTTCATTTAACCCGAATATAGCCTGACTCCAGGCTCACATTAAATCTTTTTCAGGGCAAATCGAGAATTTCGATTAGCTGAGCACAAGCGCCACTATTGACCAGACTGCCATACCGTTTGCCTCGATCAATTAACAGATTCCTGGCCACTTCCGGCCTACCCGCCTGAATCGCAAAATCGGCATAAAAAATAATCTTCGAGACATCGGGTAGAATAAATTGTGGACTGATATTCTGACATTTTTCAACATAGGCCAGAGCGCGGCCGTGACGATTATCCTGATCCAGCCTGTCAATTATTAGCCGCCCGACACAAAGCAGAGTCCTCGATGGCCCCCATTGATTGATACGTTGGTATAGGGATTCATAGTCGTGGAGTGAACGGTCGTAATTTTCCAGCAGTGTTATTATTGCCTCGCTATCGCGATGGGTGGTTACCATTTTGTAGATACCACCCATAAATTTGTCCTCTGCTCTTAGCGCCTGGCGATCCGCGTTTTGTTGATCGAGCTGTTTACGCCCCCGAAACGAGCTTGATCGGGACTTGCCATATTGTTGCTCAATTTTCATCTCGGCTATTTCGTCGGCCAGTTCCTCACTGGTATCCTCTTTGCGCTCCTTTAACCAGAGATAGCCAAATAGATACCCGGCAAAACCACCAGCTACATGGGCAACCACATTAATCCCACCATAATAGTCTGTAGTCAGCATAGTCCAGGTATCCAGCCCGATATAAATAATTGCTAGCACCCAGGCAGGTACATAAAACGTTTTCCAGAAAATGATATACCACCAGAATACACGGATTCGGGCCTGCGGCATCATGTAAGCAGCCAGACCCATCATACCCATTACCACTCCGGAAAAGCCCAGTGTGGGAATCGGTTGTGAGCCTCCGATCAAAATCGAAATCGAATAACTGATGCCAATCACAAAAGAGATAAACACCATGATCCACAGGTATCGAATAGTACAGCCTATTAGAAGCTCTAACGCGGGTGCAAAAGCGAGAAAGAAAATCATGTTGCCGAGCAAGTGAAATATGTCAGCATGGATCATCGAAGATGAAAGCATCTTAAATGGATTCCAGGAATCGGGCTGATACATCAGGCTTTCGGTGATTGGGAAAGCCATTTGCAGATAAAATATGACGCAGCAAAGCAGCGTGACCCCATAAGTTACTATCGGCGGCCTTGCCAGTGTCAGCGCAGTGCTGTAAGGGAATATAATCATGACTTGCTTCGGCCCTGGCGGTTTTTAAATTTATTGTTTGCTTGCTTCATTGTTTACTTCCCTGGCATTTATCAGGATCATAGCGCAGCTTTAATCTATCAGGAACCCATACAATATGACCAATTACCTCTGGTTTATTGCAGCAGCCTTTTTTGAAATCTCAGGGTGCTATAGCTTCTGGATATGGCTTCGACTGGGCAAAAGTGTTTACTGGCTGATTCCCGGATTAATAAGCCTGGCATTATTTGCATTCATCCTGACAAAAATTGACGCACAGTTTGCAGGCAGATCCTACGCTGCCTACGGCGGGGTCTATATTGTTTTATCTCTCATTTGGCTAGCTTTTGTCGAACAAAGCAAACCCCTGCTGAGCGATTATATCGGCGCGGCTATTTGTTTAGTCGGTGCGTCTGTCATTCTGTTCGGACCACGTTTTTATATCGCATAATCTAGCATTTCAAACCGTGTCGATAAAAGACTTGCCATTTGAAACCTGGCTTGTTGCTACATTGCTAATCTGATCACATTTTAGTTTTTAAACAAAAGCGATAATGGTAGCGATTTTTACAGTGGTGGTAGCGATACACCAACCCAGCTACGCAAATATTGCTCCTAGCGAATCTCAGCAATCGAGTAGTGCAGATGATTTATTTCATTATCACCTATAATTAGAGAACCGGATCGGCCTGAATATGCTATAGATAAGGCTAGCTCGAAATACTAAGTATTAACCAGATTACCCAACAGGCCCATCATTGGATCAGCACCGCAGACTTTATTTTTCTTTATTCATCATATTCTGTTTTTTGGCGACTCTATTGTCATCCCAAAACGGCACTGTGCGCTGGCTAGATGCTCAGATGTTCGGTATGGCGAGTAAATTGTTACCCGCCCAATCAGTCTCGAATAATTATCGGGCAGTAAAATTGGATGAAGCGCGATTGCAAAAGCCTGAGGGAATACGCGAATTACGATCGCTATTGCGTAAGCTAAAAAAATCGAAAGCAGCAGAGATAGTCTGGCTGAGCGACGATTTTCCGCAAATGGATTTTGCGCAATCCGGCAGCAAATGGAAATCAACTCAGGGCGAGCGTAATAAGCTGGCCTGGATGCTGGAAGATCAGCAAGTCTTTTTGACGCAATATACCAGTACACCAAAACAGCAAAAACATATTCCGTATAGCGAAACACTCGTTTACCAAAGTGGCTGGCGCCAATATATTCCTTCGATTTTTTTGCCCCAGGTTGAGACGTTCAGGGTGACTAATACCAATATTCCCTACCGGATATATCCTTTTAATCCTGATGATTCTGATGAACAGGCATTAATCTGGTACGACGAATCGACCAGTCTTACGCAACCTGATTTAAGCCTGGCGGCGTTAAGTCGCTATAAAAAAAATAGTAATTTACATTGGCGAGGAAATGGACAAATTGATCTTGGTAAGTCTCAGATATCAACCAGTCTTGCTGGCAAAGTATTTAACTACTTTTCAACCCTGACAGGAAAACATACCGAAATTGGTAGTCTGTCACTAAAAAGTGCGTCTAAAAAATCGAATTCATACTTCCGCAACAAACTGGTTTTGATTGCTCAGGATTCGAAACGTCTACAGGTATTAGGTGATTCTCTGCGTAGCCTGGAATCCGGCGCCACCTACCACACGCCCGGAATAAGTTGGTGGTTGTCACCATTGTTATTAGCCCTGATAGTTATTTACCTGTTATGGTTTCTGCCTTTATTGTCAAAACATAGTGGCCTGTTTCTGGGTGCCTTTTTAATACTCGGCGTAATCTCGGCGCAGTCGGTATTGTTGATATTGCAAAGTGTCTGGTGGCCTGGCATTAACATGCTAATGTTGATGTTAATCGGTCAGTTAGCGGTGTATATCTATGTATCTGGTCAAGCGATTTTAGATGACCTGCTGCGCAAAGAACACGACGCCTGGTACCAGCTCGGACATTATCAATTTGAAAGAAACGAATACGAAATCGCGATCACCAGTTTGTTAAAATGTAATGGCGAAAAAGCAGCCATGGCCGATTTATATGAAATCGGATTAAAGTTCGAGCGCAAACGTCAGTATGACCGCGCGTTCGAAATTTATTCTGAGATCAGTAAACGACGCAAAAATTATAAAGACGTAGAAAGACGCCTCAAAGCTCATGGCGACATTTCATCCAAGGGGTCAGTTACAGCGTCACCTCCGAGTGGGCAAAAATCATTATTAATGTCCCAGGTCGAAATGCCGGAATTTGGCCGATATGCGATAGAAAAAGAATTAGGTCGCGGAGCCATGGGTGTTGTTTACCTGAGTCAAGACCCGAAAATTAATCGCAAGGTCGCCATCAAGACGCTTGATTACTCACAGTTTTCGGTCGCCGAACTAAAAGATGTCAAGGCTCGTTTTTTTCGTGAAGCAGAAGCCGCAGGACGACTTAGCCATCACAATATTGTTACCGTATACGATATAGGCGAAGAACAAGATTTCGCTTTTATCGCGATGGATTACGTCACCGGCTATCCATTGTCGAAGTACCTCAAGCCCGGAAAGCTACTACCTGTTCCTGAGGTTTACAAGATCATTCATGTCGTCGCGGAAGCGCTGGATTATGCGCATAAGCAAAAAATTGTTCATCGCGATATCAAGCCGAGCAACATCATGTACAACCCGAAAAGCAAACAGATAAAAATTACCGACTTCGGCATAGCACGGATAACTGACTCGGTGAAAACACGAACCGGAAGTTTTCTTGGCAGTCCGTCTTATATGGCACCAGAGCAAATTACCGGATCAAAGGTCGATGGGAGGGCTGATATTTATTCACTCGGTGTTAGTTTTTATCAACTACTCACCGGCCAACTACCCTTTAATGCCGACAATCTCGGCAACCTGGCGTACAAAATAGCCAATGAAAAACACAAGCCGGTAAAAGACCTGCGAGCAGATTTGCCCGCCAGTGCGACGCGAATTATTAATAAAGCATTGCAAAAGGAACCCAACAGTCGTTTCACCACCGGCGCAGAAATGGCCAAAGCAATTCAGCGTGAGATGAGGGATTAACTCTTAAAGACACCCTATTTGATATACCACCTCCACTGCCGCCAAAACTACTCTACAAAATATAAGCCCATATTTATAAAATTTAATTCATCCGTATCGGGAAAACTTAAAGAAATCAGCCTGATATCTATATATTTATATTAACTACTTCACAAACTCGCCCAAAAGGCCAAATACTTGACACAAATTTTGAATTCTGACCGATAATTAACCTTACGATATATATGAGTAAAATTACGATGCAACACAATAGGAGAATTCCCATAATTAATGCCAAATCAATTGGTTTTACAATCGCATTTGCCATTATAGGCGCTATGCTTTTACTTACAGGATGCGGCGGTGGGGGTGGTGGTCCTAATTATCCTACGCCTACGCTGCCTGCGGGTGCTGTTGTATTTGATTCATCAAATGCAATCAGTATGGCCGGCGAAGCTGTAAGCGATTCAGGCTTTGTCGGAACTGTAGCGAAGCAGGGACAGGCAGTATCCTCTGTAAAAAGCGTAACAGATATGATTGTTACCCAATTAGTCGGCACACAACAGTCGTCCTCGGTTGTTACAGGCGCCACTCAAGTTGTGCTTTGTACGGGCGGTGGTGATATTACCGCCACGATAAATGGAAACGAATCAAGTGCCAGTGGTTCATTTAGTTTCAATGATTGCATAGAAGGGACTATCACAATAAGTGGCACTTTTGCGTTCAATGGCAGCGCCAATAATGCCGGAGATTTCAGCTTTAATGGTGGCGGCAGTATCACCGTTAGCGACACCTTTGATTCCACCAGTATTGCCATGGTGATGAATTTTAGTGAAAGTGGTAATGTTTCTGGAACTATTACCCTTTCTTTTAGCTTCTCAATCGATGGCTTGCCAAGTGGTGGATTCCTTGTCGACACTACTCAGCCCTTTGTGGGCACTATTTCTGGTGTCACCAGCGGCCAGCTTACGATTTATGGAGGCGACGGAATCAATGGTAACCCTACCAGAATTCAAATAAATATTAATGGTGATGGTACTGCTGATGTATACCTCGATATTGACGACGGTAATGGATTTATTTTTCAAGACAGTATTATAATTTAATCTAACAGCGACCGATAAAATACTTCGATATAAAACCGGCACGAATCCATTTCGTGCCGGTTTTTTTATAGTAAGATGCGTCGAAATATAAGAACCAAAACAATTTA
>CAXMRQ010000077.1:0-2768 GCA_964196115.1 uncultured Gammaproteobacteria bacterium | reverse complement strand
TTAAAAACAACGGTTTTTTGATCATATTACGAAGATGTGAATTGATGCCGTTGCGTTTATCACCGGCCAGTCGTCCATCTGTATCCAGTAGGGTATAGTCCGCCCAGGGGACGGAACTACAGGCTCAGACGCCGGGTATTTGGATCGGGTTGGCTTGCTTCCCAGATATCGATAAATTCCCCGGTAAGCGACCTGCATTCTAGTCTGTTATCCAGTTCAAAATACCCTTCATAACGCAGCGGGTGTTTTAGCCTCATGAACGCCGTATCGTCAATTATCAACCAGCTTTCTCTGAATTTTTTATGCTCTGGATTAGAGGTAATCCGAATCCCGGCAAAAGTCGGTAGTTTTTGTGCCAGGAGAATCAGGTAGTGGCCGTTGGTGGTAGCAACCTGTGTGTCATGTGCAATGATTCTTATGTCAGTTTTACGGTTTTGGGTCGCCATCTCAGAGAGATGATCATAAATGTCCCTATGGTGATATAAATCAGCCTCAAGATTCTGGTTAATGATAAATACCTGGCGCTTTGCCATGTTAATTAAAGTTTTAACACAGCTTAAACACGTGCTACGCCCATCTAAAATATTATTCGAAATTTTTTCCATTAGTCTTTGACTGGTAAAGTTTCAGTGTCTAGAACCATGCGTTGATGCGGAATACCGGCTTCCATGAATACTTCAGATTCTATGCTAAATCCCAGATTTTGATAAAATGGAATAGCGGATGATTGTGAGTTAAGCAACACTTTTTGATGCCCGCTGTCCGCAGCCTGTTGAATCAGTTTTTTTAACATTTTTGTACCGACACCCTGATTTCTATATTGCCCGAGTACACACATGCGACCGATATAACCATTAGGTAAAAGTCGGCCGGTGCCAATAATAATACCATCGATTAACGCCTTAACATGTTGGCATTGGTAGTCTCGGCCATCCCTCTCCAACTCGTCTGGGACATTTTGTTCGTCTACAAAAACACGAGTTCGTAAACAAGCTAGCTCGTCACTGTCAATTTCCCAATCTGCTGTCAGGACAATTATACGATCCATTATTCTTCTACAGGCATCAGGACTCCCGATGTCGTCAACATAAAGAGCATGTCAATCAGTGGTTTATGCGCTCTACAGGCCTTTATGGTATCGGCTGAAACGAATCTCAAGTCGCATAAATTCTGAATAAATTCAATAATTGAGTCTGAATACGGTAATTGGTAACTCCGGCCATTGCAATAAAACGCGATATCTGTATCACTGCGATGATATAACATCTTCGATTCCGAGTTAACCATCCAGTTACTGTTAAACAGTTCGGTTACAAGGGTAGAGGGGGGATTATCTACATCGTCGGCGACAAACGAGCAATCTGATAAATGTTTACCTACTGAATCGATCCAGACACTTTCCGGTTGATCGATCACTGAAAGAATCATTGTCTTGAATCTGTCAATTTCGGCCTGCGTTATTTCAGAAAAATGTCGATTGGTTTCCAGATCGGGGTCTGAATAACGCTTTGAGGTGAATTTTTGTCGACCTGCCTCGAGTGCAAAAGACTCGAATACTTCTATCGCAGTTGGCGCTCTAAAACCGATCGAAATCGTCATGCATGAATCGACTGCAACGCCATGATGGGCGATGCCGGGCGGTAAGTATAATATATCGCCGGGTAACAAAACTGCTTCCTGGTCCGCTTCAAAATCTTGCATGATCGCCAGGTCTATGTCTGGTATTAAGGCCGGCCGATTAACTCTTTCATCGCTATAAAGCCATCTTCGACTACCCTGTGCCTGTAATAAAAACACATCATACTCGTCACTATGTGGCCCTACAGACCCGCCTGGTGGGGCATAGCTCACCATTAAATCATCGATGCGCCAATCGGGGATAAATCGAAACTGAGCGAGCAGGTCGGCAAACTCTGGTATCCATTTTTCACACTCGGAAACGAGTAAGGAATAATGAGTGGCGGGCAGGGAAAGGAAATCCTCTTCTTTAAATGGCCCGTATGACACAGACCAGGGTTGCTCTGCGCCCTTTTCGATAACGAGGCGGCTGTGAATTTCTTCTTCGCAGGCGAGTCCTGCTAGCTCTTCTGGGGTTAAAGGCGACTGATAGCCAGGGATCGCCTGTCGTATCAGGCAGGGCTTCTTTTGCCAGTACTGTTGAATGAATTCGAAACTGTCGAATCCTTGAAGTTGCCAACTCATGTTTTAATTAGGAGAATTCGTATCGAGTTTAAAATCTGAGCTAAATATTACCTGCCTGGATATCAGCATTACCTGTATAGGAACCAGGTGTCATATCAATGAGCTGTTGTTTGGCATGATCAGGAATATCGAGGCATTGCACAAATTCACGAATGATCTGAGCATTAATTTTCTGCCCGCGAGTCAAAGCCTTAAGTTTCTCATAAGGCTGCTCAACACCATAGCGACGCATAACCGTCTGTATTGGTTCCGCCAGCACTTCCCAGTTTTGACTCAAATCCCGATTAATCACTTCATGGTTAACTTCAAGCTTTGCGATACCGCGTTGCAACGAATCCAGTGCGATAAGGCTGTAAGCGAATCCACAACCCAGATTTCGCAACACCGTCGAATCGGTCAGGTCACGTTGCCATCGGGATATCGGTAATTTTTGCGCCAGATGGCCCAACATTGCGTTCGCGATGCCTAAATTACCTTCTGCGTTTTCAAAATCGATTGGATTTACCTTATGTGGCATAGTCGACGAGCCAACTTCACCTTCAATCGTTTTCTGCTCGAAATAACCG
>CAXMRQ010000076.1:0-15004 GCA_964196115.1 uncultured Gammaproteobacteria bacterium | reverse complement strand
AGGGTTAGCGGTGTATATTTTGACTCGCAGCAGACCCTTTACCGCGCACGTGATTTGCTCGCACAGCACCAGATACCCTGTTATGAATCGGATATTCGATCCACTGAACGTTTCCTCAATGAACGCTTCATTACTGCTTCTATCGATGTCGAAGCCGAGTATTCGAATCAGGCGATTGAAAACGTACGTCTGAAACCTGGCGAGTACACACCGAATTTTGCGGTGATGTCGATTGATATCGAGTCCAATTACCAAACCGATGCCCTGTTATCGATCGCGTTTGTGGCGCAGCAGGCTAAAAAAACCTTGATGATTGGCGAGGGCCAAGATAACGAGCATGTCGAATTTGTTGCCGATGAAGCTGCCCTGCTAAAACGCTGGATAGAATGGGTGGAGAAAATCGACCCGGATATTTTCATAGGCTGGAATGTGGTTAATTTTGACTTTCGAATGTTACAGAAAAAATCCCAGGCGTTGAAAATCCCTCTGGGTATCGGTCGGGCTAAGTCCATACCGGTCTGGCGTAAAGCGCAAACCGATGCCGATCATTATTTCATTTCTATTCGCGGGCGCGTGGTGCTGGATGGTATCGACACGCTAAAGAGTGCCACTTACAACTTTTCCAGCTTTTCGCTGGAATCGGTCGGTCAGGAGTTGTTAGGCCGAGGCAAGTTAATCCATGCTGAAGAAAATCTTGATCCGTTGTTCAAGCCGAAAGAAATTCTGCGCCAGTTTCATCAGGACAAAATCGCACTTGCTGCTTATAACCTCGAAGACTGTCAGCTGGTATGGGATATTTTTGAAAAAGCCGATTTGGTCAATTTCTCCATCGAGCGCGCACGCCTAACCGGCCTCGAAATGGACAAGGTTGGCGGGTCGGTTGCCGCATTCGATAATCTATATTTGCCGCGCCTGCACCGAAAAGGATTTATCGCGCCCAATATCGGCGACTATCGGGGAGAGCTGAGTGCGCCGGGCGGTTATGTGATGGATTCGAAACCGGGATTGCATAGCAGTGTTCTGGTGCTTGATTATAAAAGCCTGTATCCGAGTATTATTCGTACTTTCCGGGTTGATCCCTACGCCCGCATTGCGGCAAAACAGTCGACTGCAGACGATATTGTGCCCGGTTACGATGGCGCCAGTTTCAGCAAAAACGAACATATTCTGCCCGATATTATCGCTACGCTATGGCAGGCGCGCGATCAGGCAAAAAAAGATCGTAATGCGGCGTTATCGCAAGCGATTAAAATCATCATGAATTCGTTTTATGGCGTGCTGGGCACCTCGGGCTGTCGCATACACGACTCGCGCCTGACCAGTTCTATTACCAAACGCAGCCACGATATTATTCTGCAATCGGTAAAGCTAATCGAAGGCGAAGGCTATGAGGTGATCTATGGTGATACCGATTCGGTATTTGTTTCGTTGCATGAACCAACCAATAACGAAGCGGCGCAATCGATTGGTAAACGCCTGGTCGGTTTAATCAATCAGTACTGGGTAGAGCATTTGCAGCAGGAATACGGTATTCACTCTTATCTGGACATGGAATTCGAAACTCATTTCAATCAATTCTTTATGCCGACAGTGCGTGGTTCGGAGCAAGGCAGCAAGAAACGCTACGCGGGTTTGATCGACGATGGGCAGGGTAATAGAAAAATCCATTACAAAGGGCTGGAAACAGTTAGGACTGACTGGACCGAACTGGCGCGGGAATTTCAGCAAACCCTGTATCAACTAGTATTTGATGGCGAGGAGTACGAGGCATACGTACGACAGACCGTAGATGATTTGCGTGCTGGGAAATTCGACGATGCACTGGTCTATCGAAAACGCCTGCGCAAGAAGCTCTCTGAATATGTTAAAAATATCCCACCGCATGCTCAGGCTGCAATCAAGGCCGAAGCCAGTTTCAAACAAGAGGACGCGCCATCACGATACCGAAACAAGAGCTGGATTGAATACGTGATTACAATTTCAGGGGCTGAGACACTGGAATGCCAGGACTCAAAACTCGATTATGATCACTATATCGAAAAGCAACTGACGCCCATTGCCGATACGATTTTGAATGCGATAGGTAGTTCGATGGAAGCGGTGACCGGGTTGCAGCAGGATTTGTTTTAGTTTCGGATAAAATGTAGGAGCTTAGATGTAGCACTACCCCAACTCAGCCGATTCTCTGTCATAAGAATATTGGCCGATGGTTCCATCCTTAATCTTTTCAACAACCTTGTCGACGATAAACAGCGGAACCAGAAACCACTCTTTCGGCGTTACAGGATTTCCAAATCGATCATTAATTTGAATATTAAGCCTGTACCGGAAGCGGCGGCGATTTAATCAGTAGATACTGTTCACCGCGTTTTTCATAGGCTCGCTCTTGCATGGCGCGCATACCCAGCTCGTTGAACTTTTTCGAACTGCCGTTACGGGCGTAGTTAACTGTTACTGCGGGTATTTTTTTATGTTCCATCATTCCATCCGGTTAATACACATGGTCGTGGCTGCCAATATCGACAAGAATAATATCGCTATCCTGGATGATTAACTCCAAAACAATGCGGTAACTCATAGGGATCGATACTAACGACAAGCCCTTAAGCTGGCCCTGTAAACCATGCAAGCGCAGCGAAGAATGGTGTGGGTTAAGCTCCAGCAGTTCCAGCACTTTTTGATATTGCCCTATTATTTGCGGGTGCTTTTTTAAATACTTTTTAGCGCGGCGAACATAGCTGACGGTATAGATAAGCCGATAGTTCATTTCTTATCCGTTATCTGTATCCGTCAATTTTTGCACATGTTCGGCCACCGTTTCTGTGGTGAAACGGCCTGCGGCATAATCTGCTTTTGCCTCGGCCACAGCGGCTGTCAGTTCTAATTCGCGTAAGTGGTTATATTTTTTAATATCCATTACTACATAACGGTTTTGCCCGCGCACAGAAATCATCAGCTCTTCACTCTGCTGCAAGCCATCTTCCACGGCAGAAACCCCGCGAGTTTTTAATTCATTGGCTGTTAACGTGTTCATAACCCACCTCTATAAAGTACGGTAAAAAGTATTCTTTATAGTACGATAATGCAAGGCTTTATGGGGCGGTGGCCCAGGTCTTCATTTTGCTGTGCTGCCCCGAGCCGTCATGCGAGTATAAAGCTCAAAGAGTTTTTCCAGGCGCTCAGTATCGTTTTTGAAACGGCGGCTGATGTAAATGGGTTCTAACACTTCATCGTTGCGCTCGCGGGCATGTCTTCTGCGGTGACATCACAGAGGACGGACTTTTAATTTGTGATACCTTGATGACTGTGCTTACTATGGTTACCAGACATTTATGCAGGCACAAAAAAGCCGGACAAAAGCCGGCTTCTTCGCATAATATCGATTAAATATTAATCGCTGGTGAAAACCATATCCCCACCGGGAGCAGCGGTATGACAGGCGATGCATCCCTTAGGCTTGCCTTTTGCCACCATGCCAGCCAGCTTCATCCCCTTTGGATTCTTATCCAGGCTGCCATCGGGCAAATATTTAACCCAGAACCAGTCCTTATCTTCAGGATCATATCCGGGGCGTTTCAGCATAACGGTAACCGCCTTCAGGTATTTCTCTGGATCGTTGGCAACCGTTTCCTTGCTAACACCTGGTCCACCATAATTACGCTTGATAATAATATGGTGTAGTCTGCCATCAATATTGATCGGGCCCTGAATGGTGTCGAGAATTGCTCCGTGCGGGTGTTGTCCTGTGTAGGGTTGCGACATAATACTGTCCTGTCCTGCATAGGATGCATTAATCATCGATGTCCATAGGTCTTTAGCGTACTTAACGTCTGCTTCTCCTCCAAATGGCGCCGCATTGACAGTGCCGATAGCCAATAACAGAACTCCAAAACATATCGTTTTCATTTTTTTCATTTATATTTCCTCTAGTTGGTTGGTTGAACGTTAAATTTGACTACAAACAGCTGATTTGGTTTCAAATTGGCTGATTGAAAATAAATAATATTTTTAGCGTCGATCTGAATCGGTGAAAACCAGTTACCGGATATCGCATTTCGCCAGATTTCGGAGCGTTTCTGCGGATCGTAAAGAACCATTATTTTGTCCAGATCGCTCATCAGAATTTGGGCTCCATTCGCCGGGTGCATGGTTAAATCCTGCCCGACAATTGTGCTCTGCCATTTTTGCTGAAAACTTTTACGATCAAATGCAGATAATTTTCCATCCCGGTCTGATCGATAGATAAAATCGTCGTCAAATTTGATGTTTTTGGGTTGCGTCGAACCGTCTAACCAGCCATCAATCTTTGCCGTAATAGTATTGATAATTACGGTTTTTCCATTAAACAGGTTGAATGCGATTTGCTGGTTTTGCAAATTGATCGGGCTGAATATTGATTCCTGATCTAGCTTTATGGTATGCAATCGACTCCCGTCCTTAGTCGACAGCGCAAATGCCTGGTGCGCCTGTCCTCCGCTCCAGAGCTGACCGCGATCAGGAATGACAACCGGGGAATAAATCCAGCCATCAAATTGTTGCTGCCAGTTAATCTGGCCACTTTGTGGGTTAATCGAATATAAAACGCCATGCAAACTACCGGCGTATAGTTGACCATCAACACTCGGGCTAAAAATGGTCTGCGTTTCTTCGATGCGCCATACCTGTCGACCGGTCTCGGGATCGAGTGCATACAACCCCTGTGGACTACCGACATAAAGTAACTCTTTGCCCATCACCGGTTCAAAGGTTTGCTGACCCTGCAAGGCCGACCATTCCTGCGTTAGCGTTGCCTGATTGAATTTGTGAACGCCGTCGTTTGAAACGTATAAAGCGTTGTTATAAATGAGAGGGTTTTGCGGAATTGCCGCTAAAGCAGTTCCTGGCAGAAAACTTATGGATAAGACTAAAGGCAGAAACCATTTACGGTTTAGCCTGTTTTTATTCAGATTATAAAACATACTAATCCGATTCAGCTCGGTTAATTTAGTTCCTCGCCTGTTTCAATTTAATATTGAGCCTTAGCGGAATAATTTCTATGCCTCCGTTTTTTTGGTCTCTCGCAGAGGCGCGGAGTACGCAGAGTGTTTTAGGGAGTTCGATTTTCCGAGGAATTTATATTTCTGGATATATCCGGGATTTTCACTGCAGACCGTTTTCCCCTGCGTGCCTCGCGCCTCTGCGAGAGACTATCTTTTGTTACCTGAACCTCTTAAAGTTTCCTCAACACTAATAATAATCGATAGTGCCTGCCTATTTGCTCGGTAATTCATCGTAATGGGGTAAATCACCTACTTCTTCTCGCCAGGATGCGCGGTCGCTCCAGAAAATATTATGCTTCGGCTTGATCCCGGGATCTTCGTCCAGTGTACCTGCTGGAATGACCACCGAGCGATTGCTCTTGGTGATCCAGGGTAGAGAAGAACCGCAGCGCGTACAAAAGCAGGTGGCAAAATGTCTGGCTTCTGGATGCTCGAAACGCCCGACCAGGTCTTCACCGCTGAGCCATTCGAACTGTTTCGGGTCGACGATAATATTCGCCGCGTGCGCGCTACCGGTAAATTTGCGGCAGCGTGAACAATGGCAATATTGAAACACAAACTCGGGACCAGAAAACTGGTAGGTAATGGCATTACACAGGCAGCTGCCTTTGATATTTTTACTCATGGTTCTCTCCAGGTGGGATTACAAACTTCGGGTGCAATCGCCAGGAATATTGATTTTAAGTCGTGGTCTAGCAGTTTAGTATTTAGCAAATCAGCGTCGCTAATGTTAAATTTACCATCTTTCACAGTCACATACGGCTTATCTGTGTCGAGGTCGACAAATCTAATATTGGTTATCTTTTTGATGCACTGTTGCAGGAAGCCGATATTTTTCGCAATTTCCAGTACCTGCTGATCTGGATAAACAGCTTCCGGCGAATCAGCCCTGATATCAATCTTCTGGTAGCGTTCGATATCGATAAACGAAATCGGGTTAAAAATATCCATTTTTGACTGGGTGCCACGGGCAATTGATGTCGGATAATTTCCCAGACAAACGCTGTTATCGAGGAACTCAAAAATGAAGGTTGGTTTTTTATGCACCAGGTATTTAAACAAGAGCTTCGGCATACCGGCGTAAGCCTCTACACAGTGTCCGAGAAAGTCTTCTACCGATTTGTATCGGCCACGAACCAGACCACGTTCCCAGCCTCTCTCGACTGTGGCCTCGGGCGGTGTGACAACAAAAAACATGTACATAGTATCGGTGTATTTGGCATAGGTGTTACGTAAAATGCGCGTTATTTTTTCACTGGTAAAACTGTCGAAGCGAAATCGGTCGACCACCAGATGCGGGGTCGAATTGCGATGCTGGGCTTTACCCCGGATATAATGGTCGAGCTTGGCATCGATGATAATCACTTCGTAACTGGTCAGGCGTCCGGCGTATTTGTAATCCTCGCCGAGTGAGTCGTAATCGAGTAACAACCGACGCCAGATATCGGGACTGATCGTGCCATAACCGTCGTCCTCAATGCCGAGTTTGTTAATCATATCCCTGAGCATTGGTCGCAGGGAGCTCTTACCCGCTGCTGACGTTCCCTTGAGGCTGATGATAACGGGATTTTGCGCGTCAGGAATTAACGAATAACCTTCCGCCTCTACCGCCTGTCGTACCCAGACATCAATTTGTCTGCCGATCAGCCTGCTACCGTAACGACTACAAACGTGCGAAGCAATCAGGTCCACCAGCATCGTCTGGTCTTTACCAAGATAGCCGCGTTTACTGATGATTGATCCGAGAACTCGATAAAGACTTCTGAAAATCGCCGCGACCAGCGGATCATCGGTATTCAGGCCGCGATCTTTGAACGAGGCCACTACGCGTAACTGGCGTTCCTGAGTACTTTCTCCGGGCCGCAGCGATTTTTTCGCTGACTTAAATATTAGTGAATTAAACAGGCGACCCAGGGCTGAGGGCTTCGATTGCGGCCCTGCTTTCGGGAATAACGACTCCGAGAGTTCCTTGTTCAACAGGCTATGCACTTTTTCATTCAGTGTCTGGAAGGTCTGTTCGATTTCCGGCAGATGCGGCGAAATGTATTCGTCCATGATCTTGTGCACAACGCGTCTAAAATTAATCCCCAGGTCTTCTTCGTGTTCACCCTCGAGTATGACGATATCGGCGTTGATTCGCACGATGAGTTCGTGCAAGGCCAGACGATCGGGCTTAAATACGACTAACTCTTCGGGGCTGAGGCCAGTTTCAAGCGCGAGCTGGTTGACTTCGTCGATGCTGGAACTGACGTTCGCGGGGTGGTATATAGTTTCAAGTTCACGAAGTTCCTGTGGAATCTGGGTTTCGATGCCGGGATTCCAGGCTGAATATTGAGCGTTTTTCATCGGCGGAAAATATCGGTTGTGTCAGCCATCAGGGGTTATTATTGCATTAAACGAATGCTAACCAGAACAACAACAGATTGATTGCGAACTGACTGACTAACGAAAGCCATCAACAATACCCAAAAAGCGGGCATAAAAAAACCAGATCGAAGTCTGGTTAGGCGCCTTGATTGATTGGCGGATCAATTCTGACGAACCAATATACGCTCCGAATTTTTGCTTGTCAAAACATAGAAAAAGAAAGTGAATAAAAGTTGATCCAGGTCTCGCTGCGATCATTTTTACGAAGATTAACATTTACAAATAACAGTTTTTTGTCTATAAAACATACAAGAGCATTAGCTCTTTTGAGACTTGGCCGGAGCTGAAAACTAAAACTTTTTTCAGCGTCCTCGCCAGGTCTCTTTTACATTACGGTTCTCCAATCCCTGGTTCTGTAAGACCTCTTTCAGCGCGCATCATCATTTATTTAGTTTACACAGGTTTACGGTTTGGGTCGAAAATAAGCTTTAACCTGTAAGGTTACATCTCCACGTTTCAGCTCAATAGTTGCCGAGTCTCCAGGGCGTTTGGCCTTGATCGCATAGACCATATCAAAACTATCTTCAATCAGTGCTCCGTCCATGCGCAGTAGTCGATCTCCTTTATTAATTCCGGCCACTGCCGCAACGGAATCCGCTACCAGGCCCGTCACCAGCACCCCGGCCTGATCATCACTATCATCCATCATCACACCGAGTTTGACGCCATTCGTTTTGAATACCTCATACTCCTGAAACACCAGATAATCGACTGCACGCATGGGAAAGTCTGGCATCTGTACATCCATCAGCTGCTCGCGTTTCTCATCGGCAATAACCAGATTATGCTCGCCTACCAGCACATGGGGGATTGGCAGACGACGATGAACCCGGCGTGGGATGCCAAAGCCATACCTCACATGCCAGCCTCCAGCAATAATCACCATGTGTTTGTCTGGGTGATCTTGCATATAGCCAGCCACTGTTGCGGCCATCGCCTCATCCCAGAGGGTCTGACGCCGTAGAAAACTCTCCAACATCGCTGCGCCGGCACCATGTGCACCGAATATTTTTTCAATCATCAAACGTTGATAGGGATCGCTCATATCCATCTCGGGCAGCTGATCTCTGATTTCTCGATCGAGCTGATCCAGAGGTGTCATACTGACTTTGCGTCCCAGCGCCTTCGGGACATTGAGCCCAATCACCGGGATTTGCTGCTCTCGACTGAACTCCAGCAACTCAGAATAAAGCCCGAAATCCATACCCCAATTCTCGAACCACTGACTCTCTCGCAGAAACTCTTTCTCACTAAACGCTCCTGCCACCCACCGGTCGAGCGCATTCTGTTGCTCGGTATTGAACATCTCCATGCCCAGAACCACCTGGCCGGGATGCTTTGCCAGCATTGCCTTTAGGATATCAAGCTGCAGACGGTGGGAGGCGGGGTTATCGTGCACTTCTCCTATATAAACTAACGGGTAGCGATCCAAACTGGAATAAAACTGTTGCCGGTTGATGTAGTGACCCGTCGCAGTATGGAGAATATTGCCAAGTTCTGGTGCTCTTGAGGGTGGGTAGGGTGCTTCGCTACGCGATTGTGAAAATGTATAACTACAACCACCGAGGATAATAACGACGGAATAAAACAGGGTTCTGGTTATACGACGCATGGCATCTGCCTGACTTGAGCTGAAAGGATGGGGGCGGGCAGTCACGATTTCACGGGGCTCGAAACCCCAACCCACTGCGATCAAGCGGATCCTGAGCCTGTTCGCGGCCAAGGTAGCGCGTTGCAATATTATCCCACACGGCCAGGCGCGACCAGTCCGGTGTGTCGGCGATGCCGTCCTCATCGGTGAGAAACGGGTTGGGGAAAAATATATTCAGTTGTGGTGTGCCGTCGCCGTTAAACAGGCGCAACTGCCAGGTGATCGGTGCACCTTTTTCGTCGAAACCACGCACTATTTCAGCTCGCGAGGTGCGACGTTTCTGTTTCAGCGCCGCAGGTGTAGGGTGGGAAGCACTGCCCATATTTTCACCGATGCAAATATGAAAATGCGTGCCGCCGAAATGTACGGTCAGGTAACCGTCGAATAGCGTAATCGATTTCGGTTCGCACGGGCAGCGAAACTCGTATGCGCCGCCTTCAATAATTGGGCCGAATACAATCGAGCGCCAGTGATTTTCAAAAATATAGCGCAGCATTTCTTCGAGGTAGGCCGATTCAACTGGCAGGCTGTATATTTCCTGCCGGTTACCGTTGTCGAACTCGATTTGCGGATTAATTTTCATTGTCGTCGTGGTTAACAATATCGAACCGTTGCCTTCGCTTATACTAGCCCGGAAATTTCATAAATCTGCGCGAAGATCGCGCAGTATATTGATTTCACAAGGAAATATCCGAAGAAGCCTCGTATCAATGATTCCGAGCGACTGAGGAACTATTTCTTGTGGAATCAATAAGCAAGTGAGGTTGTGCATGATTTATGAATTTTCCGGGCTAACGAGGCAACGAGTATTTCAGAAGAATGACTATAACTTCAAGCTTAAAATTTAGTAAGATGTTTTTCTAATAATGGCTAAATTGTAATCGGGCTGTAGCGCGCGAGGTTTCCATAAACCGTAGCCACAATATTTCAAGAGTATGACTCATGCAACAACGCACCCTCGGTTCTAACGGACTTACAGTATCGGAAATCGGTTTCGGTTGTGCTTCCCTGTCGTCAGCCTACGGACCATCTGATGACGATGAGTCGGTTATCACAATCCATCGCGCCATCGATGTCGGGATCAAGCTGCTCGATACCTCCGATGCCTATGGTAATGGGCACAACGAGACAATCGTCGGACGAGCTATCAGAGGAAGGCGTGACGAAGTCATACTATGCAGTAAATTTGGCAACAAGCGCGGGGCCGACGGTGCTCGTCTCGGCGCTGATGGACGTCCTGAGTATGTCATCGCATCCTGCGAAGCGAGCCTGAAGCGACTCAGCGTAGAGATGATCGACCTTTACTACCAGCATCGTGTCGACCCCAGTGTTCCAATTGAAGAAACCTTCGGTGCAGTGAAACAACTCATCGAGCAGGGCAAGGTTCGATTTGCTGGCATGTGCGAAGCCGGGGCGGAGACGATCAGGCGCGCGCATGCGGTGCAACCGATCACTGCGGTTGAAAGCGAGTACTCGCTGTGGACCCGTGACATGGAAGCTCGCGTTATTCCGACCTGTCGCGAACTCGGAATTGGATTCGTTGCTTACTCCCCGCTTGGCAGGGGGTTTCTCACGGCGACGATTCGCTCCGCTGATGATCTCTACCCTGGTGAACGGCGCCATCAACACCCACGCTTCTTCCCCGAAAACATCGCAGGCAATGTCGGGCTCCTCGAAGCAATTGAAACGGTTGCCGAAGAAGTTGCAGCAACACCGGCTCAGGTTGCACTCGCATGGCTACTTACGCGTGGCAGCGACGTGGTGCCAATTCCAGCCACGCGTCGAGTCTCACGCATCGACGAGAACGCCGCCGCTGTTAAACTCCGGCTCGAAACACAACACCTCGACCGACTAGAGCGAGCATTTCCGCCGGGAATTACCGCCGGAACCCGCTATCCCGAAAAGCAAATGACTAAAATGGGGCTTTAAGTTAACGCCGCCAGATACAAGAGGTTATAGGTGTAAGGGGCATTGTTTAGAATTTTAGAACAATCAATTCGTAAATAAGGTATTTATCCTTTTTTTGGCAACGATGATAATACCCTTATCACAGAACCTAAGGAAAACATCATGAGTGCAGAATTAAAAATAGAAAAGGGCGAATTTGTTCGCTCGGTATCAGGTTTTCGAAACTGGGTCACTACCGACGGCAATGCAGGCCCCACTGGTGATGGTGGCTTTACCGCAGAATCAGGGCGTTATCATCTTTATGTTTCCTACGCCTGCCCGTGGGCACACCGCACGCTGATATTTCGTACACTGAGAGGACTGCAAGATGTGATCTCGGTATCGGTAGTGCATCCGCTAATGCCGGCGGAAAGCTGGGTGTTCGGCGAATACCCGGGTGCCACCGAAGACCATGTGAACCAGGCCAACTATTTGTACGAAAACTACTTAAAGGCCGACCCAAATTTTGATGGCCTGGTGACGGTACCGGTATTGTGGGATAAAAATCGCCAGACCATCGTCAATAACGAATCTTCAGAAATCATTCGTATGCTGAACTCGGCATTCGACGAATTTGCTAATGTCGATGCAGGGGTCGGAATTGATTTCTACCCGCAGGCCTTGCGTGAAGAAATCGATGCGATTAACCAGTCTGTTTACGACTCCATCAATAATGGTGTCTACCGCTCTGGCTTCGCCAGAACACAGCAAGCCTACAACGCAGCCTATGATAGATTGTTCAATACCATGGACGACCTAGAGGCGAGGCTATCGACGCAACGCTACCTGGTAGGTGAGAAAATAACCGAAGCAGACTGGCGACTGTTTGTTACCCTGGTGCGCTTCGATGCGGTGTATTACAGTCACTTTAAAACCAATAGAAAACGCTTAATCGATTATCCGAACCTGTGGGCCTACACACGTGAGCTTTATCAGGTTCCGGGCGTCGCAGAAACAGTGAACATGGATCACATCAAGAATCACTACTTCGGTAGCCATCGCTCGATCAATCCGACTGGCATCGTTCCAAAAGGGCCTGAGATCGATTTCATGCAGCCGCATGGACGAGGTAATAAACCATGATAAAAATTCGACACAGTGATGAACGCGGCCCAGCAAACCATGGCTGGTTGCAAAGTCGCCATACATTTTCGTTTGCCAATTATTACGATCCCGAGCACATGGGAGTCTCTGCCCTACGCGTTATTAATGACGACAAGGTAACTCCGGGCAAGGGCTTTGGCGCGCATTCTCATCAGGATATGGAAATCATCAGTTACGTTAAAAAAGGCAGTATCGAACACAAGGACAGCATGGGTAATGTGGAAAAATTACCCGCCGGTGAGTTTCAACTGATGACTGCGGGCACAGGCGTTACCCACAGTGAATACAACCCATCGGCCACTGAATCGCTGGAGTTTTTACAGATATGGATTCAGCCTGATGTTGTCGGCATCGAACCCGGTTACCAGCAAAAACTGTTTGATACCAAACAGGGTTTACAGCTGATTGCCAGCCCTGATGCGCGCGATGGATCACTAAAGCTCCATCAGAATGCCTTTTTACATCAGCTTCGCTTGAATGCAGGGGAATCTGTTGCCCACACTCTCGATTCAGGACGAACAATTTATGTACATGTTGTATCCGGTGTCATCAGCGTAAACGGAGAACAACTGAACGAAGGCGATGGTGCAACGATAGTAGGGGTCGATGCTATTGAATTTGTCGGTGCCGAAAACAGCGAGGCGCTGGTGTTCGATCTGCCTTAGCGTTTTAACGTCAATGCCTCATCTTATAAGGTTGCTGACACTTCCCTGTGTCAGCTATTAACCAGGCAATCTTAATCGCCAGATTAATATTCAAAGATCGGTTGCTAGAGGTCCGAACAATGAGTTTGCATAACTGAAGTAAGCAAAAAAGCAATTACTATGCGTGGTCGGATAGCCTCCGAGGTTGCAATCGACGCCGGCAACATCGGTTGCCCCATTATTCTGCATCGCAGCCACAGTAATTACAGTGTTGATGTAAGGGACGGTGACATCTTGGGGGCCATGGAAAAATCGTGTCTTTGTAGACGGGGCCCAGTCATAAATGTCGTTATCTGCGAGTGCCAAATTAAACCCGGTTTCGGTGCCGGACAGAAAACTGCCGAGAAATGACGGGCTGAACAAGTCCGCTGTTACCGTGGTTAGCTGTGCGTTGATTTCATCACGAGATTTGGTTCCATCAAAGCTGGTATTGACGGCCTCGACATAGGGAGCCTGGAAAAAATAATCGATTTGATTAAGGCTGTAGGCGGTGTCGAACGATTTCATCACAAAACCGACATAGGCGGGAACCGGCAGGGCTGTGGACGAAGCAATCGCCAGTGCGGTTGTACTCATATCGTAAGGACCTGCAGCGGGAGCCGAGGCAGTGATAGGGAACGCTACCGGGAAATCCAGCTCCAGCGAACGCTGTGCCGCCAAGGTCGCATAGCCACCTTCCGAATAGCCAGAGAGGAATAACTGACCATTGAGGACCAGTGCATTGCGTGCGGCCATACTGGTAGTGGCGCGCAACATGTCGACGGTTGTCGAAGCCAGGGTATCAGCATGAACGAACGGGTGTAGTGTGCCGACGGTATCGCCATAGCCGATAAAGTCCGCCGCAGCAACGATATAACCCTGCGAGGCAAACATCACGGCAATGTCTGCATAACTAACCTCGGGCGCACTGCCAGCGGCACCATTCATGCTTGAAGGCGCCTTATCGAGAAACATCGTACCGTGTTGCAGGCTGATGACAGGACTCTTACTGCCGTGGTCTTTAACCGGTGCGACCACCAGGCCGGATGCTTCGATCAGATCTCCATTGATATCGGGTGTTTTGTAGACGATTTTGTGCGCGACAACATCATACTGGGCGGTTAATCCAAGCAGGCCCGATGCGCTGTAGCCATTCATAATGGCGCTGGCAGTGCTTGCAGGAATCGTCGCAAGTTCAGTTTGGCTGACCAGTTTACCGCGTTGGTTATCCAGGCCTTCGCCACAGGCTGACAGCAGTAACAAAACGAAAACTAACAGCATGTGAACTAGCTGCTTCGAGAAACGTACTTCATGGTAAGGATAATGAGTGCTCATAATTCGATTCTCCAATTGGGTCATAAATTGATTTCCGGAGGATTACCCCTCCACCATTTTCAATATTGCAGATACCGTGCCGAAACTAGGAATTATCATAACTGACTGATTTATAGCCAATTACTTAACTTACTATCCAGGCTATAGTTAGATTAGTACATTTGAATAGACATTTAATGCATGGAGGTCTACATTAAATGCACTATGGTTCAGAAAAAAATATCTTCAACTGAGCGACAATTTCTGAAAAACGCGGTGGCTGTCATTTACGCCAATCCATTCAGTGCGGAGCGCGGCAGCATTGACAGGCAACTGGTGGATTTTCCCTCCGGGGAAGACTACAGCACGCGCTACCAACGAATCATGGCGGCTGTTGGCGACGGTGTTGAAAAACTGATTGCCGACGGTAGAGTCGATATTCAGCAATTCAGTGGTGAAGAACATGAGCTTGTGAAAAACGTGCTGGTGTTTCATGTCTACCACCAGTTTTTTCTCCGCTTTGACCCGCTGATAGAACAACAGATTATTTCCGGTCACAAGCCACTCAAAATCGACTTCGCCAACGATGCCATCGGGATGCTGGTGGCCTATGGATTTTCTGAAGACGACGCAGTCGGTTATTTTGCGGCGCTTTTCCAGATTCGACGGGCTTATTATTTTATCAACCAGACCATTATTGGAAGCAGCCCTTGCATTATCAAGTTGCGCGAGAGTCTCTGGAATAACGTGATTACCAGCGATATCGGTCTGTATATGCGCGAATTGCTAGGCCGCATGGAAGATTTTTCAACCCTGCTGTTGGGTGAAACCGGATGTGG
>CAXMRQ010000075.1:0-47141 GCA_964196115.1 uncultured Gammaproteobacteria bacterium | reverse complement strand
AATTTTTGCGCCAGATGGCCCAACATTGCGTTCGCGATGCCTAAATTACCTTCTGCGTTTTCAAAATCGATTGGATTTACCTTATGTGGCATAGTCGACGAGCCAACTTCACCTTCAATCGTTTTCTGCTCGAAATAACCGATCGAAATATAACTCCAGACATCTCGGCTAAAATCGATCAAGATGGTATTGCAACGACAAATCGCATCGAATAATTCAGCGATATAGTCGTGCGGTTCAATTTGGGTAGTATAAGGATTAAATCGAATCCCTAGAGATTCGACGAACTGCTGCGCAAACTCAGGCCAGTTCAGATCTGGGTAAGCGCTAAAGTGGGCATTATAGTTCCCCACGGCACCATTAATTTTTCCAAGCATGTGCAGCTTTTTAATTTGTGTGGTCTGTCTTTCCAGTCGATAAACCACATTGGCCATTTCTTTACCCAGCGTAGTAGGGGAGGCCGGTTGACCGTGGGTGCGGCTCATCATCGCTACGTCAGCATGTTGGTGCGCAAGCGCTTTAATTAATCCAACAACCTTTTCAAGCGCAGGCAGTAATTGTTGTTCTTTTCCCGCTTTTAACATCAGGGCGTGCGACAGATTATTGATGTCTTCAGACGTACAGGCGAAATGAATAAACTCAGTAATCTTGCTTAACTCAGGTAATGCTACAAGCTGTTCTTTGAGGAAATACTCGATTGCTTTTACATCATGATTGGTGGTTATTTCAATTTGTTTAATTTGTCGAGCTTGATCCACGCCAAAATTGGCGATTATCGATTCGAGGAATTTACTGGCATCATCCGAAAATTCCGGCACTTCAGCAATAGCCGGATGGCTAGATAGTGCCTGCAGCCAGCGTATCTCGACTATTACCCGATGGCGTATCAGTCCGAATTCGCTGAATATAGATCGCAGAGATTCTAATTTTCCCGCATAACGCCCATCGATAGGAGTAATTGCGGTGAGAGGGGTTAAATCCATGGGCTTGTAGGTCGATCAAAAACCGATATTCTACATGATATTAGATAGTGGAGAATGGCTTTAACACCATTCCAGGCTATTTGACGAGATTATAACAATTGAGTGCTTTTTATTTACCAACCGATCCCTGAGATTGAAACGCACTGTGTTTTAATATTCTTGATTTTCCAAATTCATATTCTCTTTCACTGATTACTTCTTCATTTTTTAGACGCCGGATTTCCTGTAGTTCACGAGTCAAAAATTTGGACGGTGAGAAGTTGCGTTTTATTTTTTCGTTTTTCACCTGCATCATGAAATGAGCGATGAACTTCCGAAAGGTCTCTTTATCCGGACTATTATTTAAGACTTCAATAAATTTTACCCGGCCATACTGACTTATAAAAATTACCTTATCGTAAGAATTGTGCGCAAACAGTAGTAGAGATATCAGCATAGCGGAAATGACGACAATCAGCGACATTCCGTAGTAGGTAGAAGGCTTAAACAAATCTGCAAACCATCCGAGGTATACCATGGCCAGACTAATAATTGATAAACCGATAGATCCGTAAAGCCAATTCCACGCAACTTTTTTCTGTCGGAAGGGCCGGGGATCCAGGAAAGATAAATCAACTCTATATTTGTATTTTCGCTGGTGCTTATTTTTTATAGCCTGGTAACAATGATAGTCATTAAAAATTGTGACTTTTCGGTAGATACCTCTAATCTTGTTTGATTGGGTAAATTCTAAATTTACTTTTTCAATCGAAACTTTTTCATCGTCACTAAACCAGGTTGTTTCTTCAGATGACTCTAGTTCTATCTCAATATTTTGCATTTCAGTATTGCCGCTAGCGCTCTATAGGTTAGTTTTTTATTATGGACGGTCTACCAATCTAGCATAAATCTCTTTATAAACTGTCACTTATCCTTAATTGTAAGGCAGTTTGTGAAATATTTTGGCAAAATATAGAGGGATAGGGGGTTGTCCAGTCAGTATGAAAATTTTATTTCTGCTGGCTGTTTATTTTCAACTTTACATAATATACATTATACGCATATAGTTATGACCACGGATTGCCGTTATAAAATTTTAAAACCCTATCAACATTGGCGTATAATCTAAGTTACGCTGGTAATGTAAATATTAATTAGCACTAACCATCAGCTTCATATTGCAACTAATATTAATTAATTTAACATTACGTCAATCGCTCTATTTTCGTTAAATTCTTAAAGCTGAGATACATTTAATGGCAGTCATAAAGGGGAAATACACTCGCTCCGTATATTTAGTCGATGGTAGCCGTACGCCTTTTTTGAAAGCACGCGGAAAACCAGGCCCATTTAAACACGCAGAGCTGGGTATTTATGCAGCGCGGCCCCTGATTCAACGTATGCCATTTTCGGCTAATGACTTTGATGAAGTTATTATGGGCTCGACGATGCCGGGGCCTGATGAAGCTAATATCGCTCGCGTGGTAGCGCTAAGGCTGGGTTGCGGGGACGATGTACCGGCCTACACCGTTCACAGAAACTGTGCTTCTGGCATGCAGGCGCTGGATTCTGCCGCGATGTCGATTGCCAGCGGACGGTCTGAACTGATTTTGGCGGGTGGTATTGAAGCTATGAGTCAGGCACCGTTGTTATTTAACCCTAAGATGGTGAACTGGCTTGCCTCCTGGTGGGGTGCTAAAACCTTTGGAGCAAAATTAAAAACGCTTGCGTCGTTTAGTCCGGCATTATTCACGCCTGTCATTGCATTGTTAAAAGGATTAACCGATCCGGTAGTGGGTATGAACATGGGCCAGACAGCGGAGCAAATTGCTTACCGATTTAACATCACCCGTAAAATGATGGACCAGTTCGCCCTCGATAGTCATCTCAGGTTACACGCCGCACAGCAAAATAATGATTTAAGCGAAGTCGAAGCAATCTACGATGCTAACGGCAATGCGTACGAGCTCGATGATGGCGTACGCGCGGATTCTACGTTGGAAAAACTGGGTAAACTGCGCCCTGCTTTTGACAAGCCATATGGACTAGTAACGCCAGGCAATAGTGCTCAAATTACCGATGGCGCGGCGGCACTAGTGCTAGCCAGCGATGAAGCGGTGAAAAAATATAGTTTGCCGGTGATGGCTCAAATCACTAGTACCGAATGGGCGGCGCTTAACCCATCGGAAATGGGTCTCGGCCCAGCGCACTCGATCGCACCACTGCTTATATCTCAGGGTTTAACCCCCGATGATATTGATTATTGGGAGATCAATGAGGCTTTCGCTGCCCAGGTTCTAGCTGTAATCGCAGCACTTCAAGACAGTGATTATTGCAAAAATAAGCTCAATCTCAGATCCGCACTTGGCGAAATACCACTCGATAAACTGAATATACACGGTGGCGGTGTCAGTTTGGGACACCCGGTCGGCGCCAGCGGTGCCAGAATTGTATTACACCTGGCGAAGATTCTAGAGGCCAGGGGTGCTAAACGTGGTGTCGCCTCTCTGTGTATCGGGGGTGGCCAAGGTGGTGCCATGTTAATTGAACGCGATACCAGCACGGCTAGACCAAAAACAAAAAAAGCTGCCACGAAATCAGTTAAAGCTGCAATCAGGGGTACTAAAAAAAGTACCAGTAAGAAAACTGCAGCAAGGAGTACTAAGTAAATGAGCGAAGCAATCGTAGACTGGAAAACCGAAACCGACGAACAGGGTGTATTGTGGTTAACCCTGGACAAACAGGATACCGATACTAACGTTCTCTCAGCTTCTGTGCTTGATCAATTGAACAGGTTGGTGGACCAGATTATTGTCGACAAACCATCCGCGGTGATCATTCAATCGGGCAAGACTGCTGGATTTATTGCCGGCGCAGATGTTAAGGAATTTCTGCAAGTGACCAATAAGCAGGAAGCTTTAATCATGATCAAGCGCGGACAAAACGTGTTCAGTCGTATCGAATCACTCACCTGCCCTACAGTCGCTTTAATCGAAGGTTTTTGCATGGGTGGCGGTACCGAGCTTGCCTTGGCCTGTGATTATCGGGTCGCGCTGGATGATTCGTCTACCAAAATTGGCCTGCCCGAAGTAAAGCTGGGCATACACCCTGCTTTTGGAGGCGTCGTACGTGCTACGGCAATCATCAATCCGATCAAGTCGCTGGAAATTATGTTGTCAGGCCGAGCACTCACAACGCGACAGGCGAAGGCCATTGGTCTGATTGATCTGGTACAGCCGAAGCGCCAGATTAAACGCGCGGCACAGCAGCTAGCCCTGTCGCCACCAGCGAAACAAACAATGCCACTTTCCGGGCAGATTCTTTCTCTACCCGGCATTCGTAACCTGCTTGCGGGCTATATGAAAAAACAGGTGGCAAAAAAAGCACCTCGACAGCACTACCCTGCCCCTTATGCACTGCTCGACCTGTGGTGTAATTATTACGGCGGCAAAAAACGTATGATGGAAGAAGAGGCGAACTCGGTTGCCCGCCTGATCCAGGGAAATACAGTACGCAATCTAATCAGGGTATTTTTCCTACAAACACAACTTAAATCGCTTGGCAGTAAAAGCGACCTGTCGTTAAAACACGTACACGTTATCGGTGCAGGTACTATGGGCGGTGATATTGCCGCCTGGTGCGCGTTGCGTGGGTTTAATGTCACACTTCAGGATCGCGAGCCGAAGTATTTATCGAATGCAATGAAAGGCGCTAACAAGCTTTTCCAGAAAAAACTTAAAACCACACACGAACGTAATGCGGCGTTGGACAGACTGATTCCTGACTGCAAAGGTTACGGTGTCGAAAAGGCGGACGTGGTAATTGAGGCTATATTCGAAGACAAGGACGCCAAGCAGGCGATATATAAGGATATCGTGCCGCGCATGAAAGCTGATGCTGTGTTGGCAACCAATACTTCAAGTATCCCGCTAGAGACCCTGGCTAAAGGGTTGAAGGATCCGAAAAGATTAATCGGCATTCATTTTTTCAACCCGGTGGCAATGATGCCGCTGGTGGAAATTGTTAAAACTAGTAAGTCTTCAAAAAGCATTGTTCAGCAGGCAATCGCATTTTGCTTACACATTGGTAAATTGCCCTTGCCGGTTAAAAGTGCGCCAGGTTTTCTGGTTAACCGCATACTGATGCCTTATCTGGTCGAAGCAGTCACTCTGTATGACGAGGGGGTATCTCCCGAGGCTATCGACAAGGCGGCGCTCGATTTCGGTATGCCGATGGGACCGGTCGAACTCGCCGATACAGTCGGCCTGGATATCTGCCATTCGGTCGCAGACAATTTAGCAAGCGCCTACGGCACGGAGGTTCCTGCTGTTCTGGCAGAGTATGTGGCGGCCAATAAGTTAGGCAGGAAAACCGGTCGAGGATTTTACGAATACAAAAAAGGCAAACCGATTAAAAACAATGACGCCAATATCGGCGATCAAAAAATGATTCAGAATCGACTAATATATCGATTGCTCAACGAATCTGCCGCATGTATCGACGAAAAGATTGTCGACGATCAGAATTTACTCGATGCCGGTATTATCTTCGGCACTGGATTCGCACCATTTCGCGGTGGACCACTGAATCACAGTTTACAGGAAGGGCTGGAAACAATCACAGAATCGATGAAACTGTATGGCTCGAAGTATGGCGAACGGTTTGATCCGGTAAAAGGCTGGGAATTGATAAAGTAACGGTTACAGCTTAAACAACCGGTTTGCATTCTCATAGGTTGTTTGTGCCAGATTATTGAGGCTTTCACCGCGGATTTCGGCGAGCTTTTCGGCTACATATCGAACTCGACCTGGGTGATTAGTTTTGCCGCGAAAAGGTACCGGAGATAACCAGGGTGAATCAGTCTCGATCAACAATCGATCTGCCGGAATCATCTTAGCCATTTCACGTACATTTTCGGCCTGGTGGAAAGTGACAATACCTGATATTGAAATGTAAAAACCGAGCTCTATAGCCTGCTTGGCCATGTCCCAGTCTTCGGTAAAACAATGTAGTACCCCACCCACAGCTTCAGCACTTTGTTCTCGCAATATAGCCAGGGTATCCTGTTTGGCATTTCGACTATGGATTATTAGCGGCAGTTTGCATTGTTTTGCGGCTTCGATGTGAATTGAAAAGCGAGTTCGCTGCCATTCCATATCGCTTTTCGAATTCATATAATCAAGCCCGGTTTCGCCGATAGCTACAACCTTCTTATGCCCCGCCATCTGGCATAAACCTTCTACTGTCGGTTCTTTAACCTTTTCATAATCTGGATGCACACCAGCCGAACAATAGATATCTTCATGGGATTCAATTTTGGTGTACATTTCATCGAATGATTCAAGGTTGACGCCGATACAAACCATGCGTGTTACCTGTTCGGAGCGAATATTTTCGAGTAATTGCGCGAAGCTGTTATTGTGCTCATCCAGATCGATTCGATCCAGATGGCAGTGGGAGTCAAAATACACGGATACTAGGAGTCTGTCGGGTTTAGGTAATCGTAACGATATGTACAGGATGTACGGTAGTAGAACACCAACAGTAGGCGCTTTTAGGCGATGCAGGGCGCAATTGTCGAGGGAAAGCCATTTTGAGTCAGATTTTTCTATCGATTGAGGCGAATAGTTATTCATATTTACCGGTTTTTGCTCCTGCAAAACCGGCATACCGTATTCCTATACATAAACGAAATAGATAGAAAAATCTGGCCAAAATGGCTTTTCCGCAGTACGCCTGCATGGATGCAGGTGGTAGAGTACCAACAGTAGGCGCTTTAGGCGCCAACAGTAGGTGCCCCTAGGCAACGCGAGCAGTTACCGAGATTTATCCTAAGTCCGACAGACTCCTAGGGCTTTTTACATTGTATGCGTGGGTCTATCGGCCTGCAACGCCCCTGCTAGATATCCTTCAATTTTATTACGCGTCAGGCCGTTGTCCTGGGTACTGAACTGGACGCCAATACCTGCCGCCTTGTTACCCTGGGCACCGGCTGGTGTAACCCATATTATTTTCCCGGCAACCGGCAGACGTTCTTTGTCTTCCATTAAACTCAGTAACATGAATACCTCGTCGCCGAGTGCATACTGTTTGTTGGTCGGTATAAACAATCCGCCATTTTTCACATACGGCATGTAGGCCGCATAGAGCGCACTTTTATCTTTAATATTGAGGGATAGTATGCCCTGACTGGGTGCTGCCATCAGCCTTTGCTCCGTTTAATAATATGTTTCAATGATATTAGCACGTCTTCTAGCTGAATTTGAAGTTTCAGATTATTATCTTCGACCATTAATTGTTTTTCCGCTTGCCCTGATAGTTCAATCATATCCCTTGCCTCGTTTTTTCGCCCCGTGGCCTGTACCTGTAAATTTGAATCCAGGCCGCTTAATTGATAACAGTAGGCCCTGGATACCATTTTAATTAATCGACGTATCAATGGAACTTCATGTTTAATTAATTTCGAACTTAGCGCTGCGACGTCGATACTGCTTTTTAGATAAAGACTAAACTGCTGCTTAAACTCATCGACAAGGCTGGCGTAATCCACGGTTTTCAATTTCAATGCCAGCAGTGGATCACCTCCGGCAAATTCGAGGTATTGCTCGCACTCTATTTGCTCGACCCCCTGCTCTAGCAACCAGCCCTGTGAAATCTGTTTCTCGGGGCGTTCGAGTGGCCACGATTGGCATCTGCTACGAATGGTTATCGGTAGTTTTCCTTTGTTGTAGGTCAGCAATATTATTAATACCCGTGAGCCAGGTTCTTCCAGTGTTTTTAACAGACTGTTAGCACTCGCCAGATTCATCTTTTCTGCGGGGTGAATTGCAATAATTTTCAAATTATCGTATCTAGTGGTCAAATTTACTTCATGTATTACATTACGTATCTGATCTATCTTTATGTTTTTATTTAATTTTTTAGATTTATCATCATGCTCTAAACTAACATATTTAAAATCTGGATAGGTATTGGAAAGCATTAACTGGCAGGCTTTGCATCGTCCGCAGGGAGTAGCATCGGTTACTTCACTGCACAGCAACAGCATAGCCAGTCGCCAGATGAATCCGACCCCATCTTCTTCACTTGTTAAATCTATTAATATCGCATGCGGTAATTTTTGTTGCAGTTTTAACGACTGAAGTTGTTCCAATAACGGGTTGTGCCAGGGTAGGTAAACCGGTTCAATTTTTCCGTATTCCTGTTCTGCAAGCATTATAGAAATCCAGCATCTAGTCGCAATGAAAGCTGGAAGCGCTGGTTAAGGGTATCAAAGATATCCTGGCTTACTTCGTCAATCGTCTGATTGGCATCGATTACCTGATAGCGCTTCACATCTCGGCTAGCAATCTGCAAAAATGCCTGCCTGACTCTTGACTGATAACCCTCACCCTTCTTCTCGAACCGATCCTCACACCCTCCTCTATTAATCGCCCGCTGCAAAGCTACTGATTCAGCAATATCGAGGATAAGCACCAGATCTGGTTTGAATGCACCGACTACCAGTTGGTGAACTTTTTCGACTACCTCTAGCCCCAGTTCCCCTGCTATTCCCTGAAATGCACGGCTTGAGTCAGCAAATCGATCACTAATAACCCATTGACCTGACTCCAGCGCTGGAAAAATAGTATCGTTCAAGTGAGATCGACGCGCAGCGTACATTAATAATAACTCGGTCATGCTGTCCCATTTTTCCGGTTCCCCTTCCACCAGTAATTTTCTGATATCTTCTGCGGCGACTGAACCGCCCGGTTCCCTGGTCAGTATTGCCTGATAACCGGCCTCTATAAGTGCGTGGTGTAAGCGACGAGTTTGCACACCTTTACCCGAGCCATCGACTCCGTCTACTACGATCATTTTATTATTCATCTTCTTCATGACCTTTTTAATATTCGAATTATTTTACTGGCCTGTCGTTGACTTTCGCTTAGGCTTTTTACCCTTGAGCTGATATTTACTCACGGCCTTATTATGCTCATCGAGTGTTTTCGAAAAATAGTGCGTCCCATCACCCTTAGCGACAAAATATAATGCCTCATTATCAGCCGGGTGCAGGGCTGCTTTGATAGCATCTAAACCTGGCAATGCAATCGGGGTCGGCGTTAACCCCTTTCGCAAATAGGTATTATAGGGCGTGTCTTTTTTCAAATCCCGATAACGGATATTACCGTCAAAAGTTTCGCCAAGGCCATAAATCACAGTCGGATCAGTTTGCAGGCGCATTTTTTTGCGTAAACGCTGGGTAAATACCGAGGCGATTAACGGCCGTTCATAAGCTACCCCGGTTTCTTTTTCGATGATTGAGGCCAGTATTAAGGCTTCATAGCTGCTAGCAATCGGTAGATCTTCGGCCCGATTATCCCATTCTCTTTGCAGTTGGGTTTGCATCATTTGGTAAGCGCGCTTTAAAAATTCAAGGTCGCTGGTGCCTTTTGGAAAAGAGTAGGTGTCCGGAAAAAACATCCCTTCCGGGTGCTGACCCGGATATTCTAGTGCAGTCATAATTTCTTCATTCGATTTACCCTGCAAACTATTTTCGATGACCGGGTGGTGTTGTAGTTCCTGCATCATCTGGCGAAACGTCCAGCCTTCAATGATGGAAAATCTATATTGAATCGACTGGCCTTTAGTAAAAAGCTCTATTAAATCGACCGGTGACTGGGATTGCTGCAAGCGGTACTCACCTGCTCGAACACTGGTTTCCACGCCCTTTATTTTTGCCAGTAAAATAAATAACCAGGGATCGTCGATTATCCTCTCGAGGGCGAGTTGGTGCGCTATTGTTTTGAAATTACTACCAGATTTAATAGTAAAAGTACGCTCTGCATCGGGTATTGATACCGTTTCGTGCTGAAAACGCACAAATTGAATAATCAAAACCGAGATGGCAATTATTGCGACCATTAATGCCCATGTGCTTAATTTTATTAGCAGTTTTATAGGCATGTTAATCGTTCGTCGGGGAATAAGATTGGTTATTGGTATTGAAAGTCTGTATCAGCATCTGGCTTATAGTTCCGCTAGAAATTTTAGCACCGTCAATCGAGCGAATGGGACGTATACCCTGCACACTATTGCACAGAAAACACTCACTCGCCTGTAATAATAGCTCGGGATAATAACGACCTATTTTTATCGGTACACCCTGACTCTCAAGATGTCTCAATATTTGTTGGCGCATGATCCCTTCCACACCTGCCGATTCGAGAGATGGTGTATGCATCTCGCCATGCAAACAAAAAAACAAATTACTGATAATTCCTTCGACCATATATCCTTCTGTATCGCACAATATAGCCTCGGCCATACTTCCCAGACGCTCTAACTCGATTGCGGCTAATACATAATCGAGTCTGTTTAAATGCTTGATTCCAGCCAAATTCGGGTTAATTGGTAGGCGGGTCTGACAAATAGCAACGTCCAGCTCAAAGGCTTGCATAGTAACCTTTGTATAGGGATAACAGAGAACAAAAACAGAGGCCTGGTTATTCTGTGGTAATTTAAGTCCCCTGCCCCCTATTCCACGGGTTACTATTATTTTCATCACCACTGAATTTTGACCGTCAGCTTCGATATCAATTTTATCAAGTAAGCATTTTTCATCTGGCACAGGTATGGATAGTTTTTCGCAGCCTCTTTGCAGGCGATCGAAATGCTTAGCCCAGAGCGGCATCTCGCCATTTAGCCGCAGAATGGTTTCGAACAATCCGTCCCCGTAATGTAGCCCTCGATCCTGACTATCTAAGGCCTGCGTAATCTGAATATCAGGCATGGACTTTTATCGCGTTGAGTAACCCCTGTGCCTTATGTCGCGTCTCCATTAGTTCTTTGTCTGGTATTGAGTCATGCACTATGCCACCACCGGCACGAAAGCTAACCGCGTTGTTGTCGTATAACAGAGTCCTGATGAGGATATTTAAATCCATCTGCCCATCGAGGCCTATATAACCAAGAGAGCCTGTGTAGGGCCCCCGGGGCACCTTTTCCAGTTCACTGATTATTTCCATACATCGCACTTTCGGGCAGCCGGTAATCGTACCGCCGGGAAAAACAGCATGGACGATATCAGCGGCTGTTTGTCCTGAGCGAATTCGGCCTTCAATATTGGATACGATATGGTGCACGTGTTCATAACTCTCGAGCACCATTTTTTCTGTCACCTGAATAGTACCGGGTTCGCAGAATCGGCCAAGATCATTGCGAACCAGGTCTATTAACATGACATGTTCTGCCTTTTCTTTCGGATGTGCCAAAAGGTGCTCTGAAAGTTTTTTATCTTCTTTTTCAGTTTTGCCCCGCGGGTGTGTGCCTGCAATTGGCCTGGATTGTGCGACGCCATTTTTTACTGATATTAAACGCTCCGGCGAGGAGCTAATAATGTACTGATCCTGAAATTTGATTAGCGCTGCAAACTGCGCAGGATTGCTACGAGCTAAATTATGATACAGCGCTACAGGGTCGCAATACTGCTGATAAAGAACCGCCCATTTGCGTGACAGGTTTGCCTGGAAAATATCACCATCACGAATGTACTTCTTTGTTCGGCTAATATGATCCATATATATATCAGGATTATCTTCTTCGATGGAACCAGCTACAAGATCGACAGAATCATAACTCCCGGCTCTGGATATATCTTCGAGTATTTGGTTTTCCAGTTGGCGAAACTCATCTTCTATGATGAGATAGGCAGAATCATCCTCGTGATCAACGATAACTACCGCTGGAACCCTGCTCTTGAAAGCGACAGGCAAAGCAGACTCACTGGCAAAATATTCAACCTGTGGCTCAATTATCTGGGCATATTCATAACTCAGGAATACGAACCAACCACCACAAAAGGGTAAGTCTGAGTATTGACTTAAATTTACCAGATCAACATTAATTGATGCCAGACAGTCTTCATCTCCGGCATACTGGCATACTATTTCCTGTGGACAGGATAATAACAGGGAATAACGTGAGTTTTGCCCGCCGCGTGTATTTGAAGCCAGCAGGTAGGGATAGGTATCAGGATTTAATGCATGAACCGCCAGTAAATCCGGAATTAGGTCGAGTTTGCGCCTGATAGTCACAACACATCATATTGTCTTAAATATGCAGGTTCCATTAGTACCGCCAAACCCGAATGAATTTGACATGGTGACATCCAATTTCATATTTCTTGCGGTATTGGCAACAAAATCGAGATCGCACTGTGGATCCTGATTATCCAGATTGATAGTGGGTGGTGCGATCTGGTCGCGTAATGCAAGAATCGAAAATATAGCCTCAATGCCACCGGCTGCGCCAAGCAAATGCCCGGTCATGGATTTAGTCGAACTCACCACTAGCTTATAGGCATGGTCTCCCATTGCCAGTTTAACACCCATTGTTTCTGCCACATCACCCGCAGGAGTTGACGTACCATGTGCGTTGATATAGTCGATATCTCCTACATTCAGTCCAGCGTCGTTCATCGCGTTCTTCATGCAACGCGCGGCACCCTCACCTCCCATAGAAGGAGACGTCATGTGATAAGCATCACCGCTCATACCGTAACCGACTAGTTCGCAATAAATATTTGCTCCGCGTTTTTTCGCCATTTCGTACTCTTCGAGCACTACAACACCGGCGCCATCGCCCAGAACAAATCCATCTCGATCTCTATCCCAGGGACGGCTTGCTGCTTCTGGGTCGTCGTTTCGAGTAGACAATGCCCTTGCTGCCGCAAAGCCACCGATTCCCAGAGCAGAAGTAGCCATTTCAGCGCCCCCGGCAACCATCACGTCAGCATCACCGTAGGAGATCATACGTGCAGCGTCTCCTATATTATGAGCGCCAGTAGTACAGGCACTGACTATCGATATGTTCGGACCTTTGAGGCCGCGCATGATAGATAAGTTACCGGATACCATATTAATTATCGAACTGGGAACAAAAAATGGGGATATTTTCCTAGGGCCACCGGCTATGAAGGCATCGCGATTCTTTTCTATAGTAGGTAACCCACCAATTCCAGAACCAATAGCTACACCAATCCGTTCTGCATTTTCCTCGCTAACTTCGATGCCTGAATCATCCAGTGCCTGAATGCCAGCAGCCAGGCCGTAATGGATGAAGATGTCCATTTTCTTGAGATCTTTATGGGCAATATATTGGGTGGCATCGAAATTTTTTACCGAACCCGAAATACGCGCCGAAAACTGACTGGCATCGAACGCGGTGATCAGAGCAATCCCGCTTTTACCAGCGACAATGTTTTTCCAGGATTCCTCGACGGTATTACCGACAGGAGTCAGCAAACCAAGGCCTGTTACAACTACACGACGTTTTGACAAGACTGGACCCTCTTTACAATTCGATACTCGGACAACAAATGAAAATGCCGCTTAACATGCGAGATGGTAAGCGGCATTATCAGTTCCAGGTATTCGTTTAAACGTTAGCGTTTACGTAGTCGATTGCTAGTTGAACACTGGTTATTTTTTCGGCTTCTTCATCCGGAATTTCCGTTTCAAACTCTTCTTCAAGAGCCATCACCAATTCTACCGTATCGAGTGAATCAGCCCCCAGGTCATCGACGAAAGATGCCGAGTTGGTTACATCTTCTTCTTTGGCGCCTAATTGTTCTGCAACAATCTTTTTTACACGTTCTTCAACAGAGCTCATTTGAGAGTTTCTCCTGGTTAGTAATTCAGTAGCTTGTTAAGTGGCGATATTGTATTTAAAAATAACCCGAGTTGCCAGAATTGTCTCTATTTTTTTTCTTCTTAATAAACAATTACTTAGTCAAATCGAGCCACTTTTGTGGCTAACAAATCAAATCAGATTCAGCTTACTGCATATACATTCCACCATTAACATGGATTGTTTCGCCAGTGATATAAGATGCTGAAGGTGATGCCAGAAATACGACAGCAGCGGCAATATCGTCGACACTACCCAGTCTTCCGAGTGGAATTTGGCTAGTCAGATTCTGTTTTTGTTCGTCGCCCAATTCACGTGTCATATCGGTATTGATAAAACCGGGTGCGACTGTATTGACTGTAATATTTCTGGAGCCAATCTCCCGCGCCAGCGATTTGCTGAACCCAATGAGGCCCGCTTTAGCAGCGGCGTAATTAGTCTGCCCCGGATTACCAGTGACGCCAACTACAGAAGAAATATTGATAATTCTGCCGTTTCGTTTTTTCATCATCGGCCTTATAACTGCTTTTGACATGCGAAAAATGGAACTCAAATTGGTATTAATTATATCGTTCCATTGATCGTCTTTCATCATCATTAACAGGCTGTCGCGAGTAATCCCGGCGTTGTTAACCAGGATATCGGGTGATCCGAATTCTTCAGTCACCTGTTTTAAGCACTGCGCTGTAGATTCTGAGTCGGCGACGTTTAGTACCAGACCGCGACCCTTAATGCCTTCTGCCTTCAGGTACGACGATATGTTTTCTGCGCCTGCCTCACTGGTTGCCGTACCAATGACTGTTGCCCCCTGTTTGCCGAGACCATGCGCAATTGCCCGCCCTATGCCTCGACTGGCGCCTGTCACCAGCGCTATTTGATTTGTTAACATTCAGTACTCCTTTAAGGTTATATTTGTGAATTCAGCAAGACGAGAAGTGGCTAGATGCAAGGCGCTTGCCCGTCGATGTGGCCACCCTACTTCAAGGGTAAGCAACGATGCAGGTGGCCGCTTCTCGTCTCGCCCTACGGGAGCCACAGCAACAAGCCATTGCTGCGTTGCAGATCTTGGCAAGGGAGCAGCCCTTACCTGCGTACTGCGCCTTGCACTGACTTGTTGCTGTGGCTCTGAAAACATAAATATAACCTTAAAGGAGTACTAATACTCCGAAAATGACTGGATGGTTTTTTCAAGCGAGGCAATATCGAATATTGCTTCAGTGCGTAAACTTTTCTCGATGCGACGTGTTAACCCGGATAGTACTTTACCCGGGCCACACTCGACGAGACAATCTATGCCCTGGCTATGCATCGCCTGAACGCTTTCAACCCATTTGACAGGCTGATATAACTGTTTTTTCAGTAACTGCCTGATCTCCGCAACCGACTCGGCTACCCCAGCATTTTGATTGTGAATTACCGGTAGTTCTGGCATCGTAATTGCTGTCGATTCGAGTGTTTCGAATAACTCGTCCGCTGCAGACCGCATCAGAGAACAATGTGATGGCACGCTAACTGGCAGTGGTAAGGCTCTTTTTGCGCCAAGCGCTTTGGCGTTTTCCATCGCCTCTTCAACGGATGATTTTTGCCCGGCTATGACAACCTGTCCGGGTGCATTAAAATTAACTGCTTCGACGACCCCCGATTCTGCCTGGCTGCAGGCTTTTATGACGTCTTCATCCGCCAACCCAATTATCGCGGCCATAGAACCCTCACCAACAGCCACGGCGGATTGCATTAGTTTCCCCCTTCTAGCTACCAATGTGACCGCGCTGTCGAGACTCAGGCTTCCTGCACAAACCAGAGCCGTATATTCACCAAGGCTATGACCGGACATCATTTGCGCTTGTGGAATGTCCTCTGACGCCTGAATGATCTGCCAGCAGGCAGCGCCCGCGCAAAGCATTGCTGGTTGCGTAATTTCAGTCGCATTCAATTGTTCCACCGGGCCCTCGCTTACCACATCCCATAGGTCATAGCCGAGGGCATCGGAAGCCTGAACATAAATGTCTTTTACTATATGCTGGAAATCACCCCAGTCGGTCATCATGCCGACTGACTGAGATCCCTGTCCAGGGAAAATAATTGCTAATTTTGTCATTAATTAAAATCGATTATTGAAAGGGCTAAATGGTATCACAGCCCATTGGGGTGCAGTATAAGTCAGTTGCGAACAGGGCAAAATAATGCATAATGGCGCGTCTTATTATACAGGGTAAAAATATGCCAAAAGGCGACCACATTGAAATGCGAGGCACGGTAAAAGATACTTTACCAAATACTATGTTTCGAGTTGAACTGGAGAATGGTCATGTAGTTACGGCACATATTTCCGGTAAGATGCGCAAACACTATATTCGTATTTTAACCGGGGATACGGTAACCGTCGAATTGACTCCCTACGATCTGTCTAAGGGCAGAATTACTTTTCGCGACAGGTAAGCTTAAATCTACTAATTTGCGTCTTGCTAATTTACTTAGGCGTCTACCGCTTCAGCTTTAGTGGATTTAACATGACATACCAGTTTATTGTCTTCGACATCGATTTTGACATGCCCACCGTCGGTTAGATCACCAAACAACAGTTCGTCAGCCAGTACCTGCTTAATTTCGTCCTGAATCACTCTTGCCATTGGCCTGGCGCCCATTTTCAGATCATAGCCTTTGTCAGCTAACCATTGTCTGGCCGTGTCGGTTACCGACATACTCACCTTCTTAGCTTCGAGTTGAGATTCGAGTTCGATGAGAAACTTATCCACTACATTTAGAATCACGTTGTGATCAAGCGCCTCGAACTGAATGACTGCGTCCAGCCTATTGCGGAACTCGGGGGTGAATACCTTTTTAATCGCTTCGCTGCCATCCTTGGTATGATCTTGTAAGGTAAATCCCATCGATGCACGGCTAATCATTTCTGCACCGGCATTAGTCGTCATCACCAATATGACATTGCGAAAATCGGCCTTTCTACCATTGCTATCTGTCAAGGTACCGTTATCCATGACCTGCAATAACAGATTAAATACATCGGGATGCGCTTTTTCAATTTCATCAAGCAGTACGACAGAATAAGGATGTTTGTTGAGTTCTTCGGTGAGTAAACCACCCTGGTCATATCCCACGTATCCCGGCGGTGCGCCAATCAGTCTCGACACTGTATGTCTTTCCATATACTCCGACATGTCAAAGCGGATTAATTCAATCCCCATAATTTTCGCGATTTGTCGACAGACTTCGGTTTTACCAACACCAGTAGGCCCGGCAAACAGAAATGAACCTACAGGTTTCATATCTCGACCCAATCCGGAACGGGTCATTTTGATCGCCGCATCCAGTGACTTGATTGCTGCATCCTGGCCAAAAACCACCCGCGACAGATTTTTGCCCAGATTTTTTAACATCTCTAGATCTGAAGAATTTACGGTATTAGCCGGAATTCTCGCAATTCTGGCGACGATATTTTCTATATCGTGGATACCAATCGTCTTTTTACGTTGTTTGACAGGCAGTAATCTGCGTTGTGCACCCGCTTCATCGATCACATCAATCGCTTTATCGGGTAAATGGCGATCATTAATGTATCGCGATGCCAGTTCGGTTGCCTTGCGTAGAGCCTGTAGTGTGTATTTTACATTGTGATGTTCTTCAAAGCGGGACTTAAGCCCTTTGAGTATTTGATACGACTCTTCGACACTTGGCTCCGGCACGTCTATCTTTTGGAAGCGTCTGGCCAGTGCGCGGTCTTTTTCGAATACACCACGAAATTCGGTATAGGTCGTCGAGCCTATACACTTGATTTCCCCATTGGCGAGCACCGGTTTAATCAAATTAGATGCATCCATTACGCCACCCGAGGCCGAGCCAGCACCAATAATGGTGTGTATTTCATCGATAAAGAGTATTGCACCCGGCTCATCTTTAAGTTGATTAATCACCGCTTTCAGTCTTTTTTCGAAATCACCACGGTATTTTGTACCGGCGACTAATGCGCCCAGATCAAGCGAGTAGATGGTGCTGGATAGAAGTATTTCAGGCACCTCTTCTTCGACGATCTTACGCGCCAGGCCTTCGGCGATGGCAGTCTTACCAACGCCTGCTTCGCCAACCAGTAGGGGATTGTTTTTGCGACGACGACATAGCGTCTGGATAATACGTTCGACTTCCAGATCGCGGCCGATCAATGGGTCAATTTTTCCGCTAATCGCAAGCTCATTCAGATTAGTAGCAAATTTTTCAAGCGGATTGGATTTCTCGCCATCGCCAGGAATCGCTTCAGCTTCATGCGTAAAGGATTCATCTTCGCCATCTTCGACACGAGTTATGCCGTGAGACAGGTAATTGGTCACGTCGAGGCGTTCAATACTATGTTTATTCAATAAATAAACCGCATGTGAGTCCTGTTCGGAAAATATAGCCACCAGCACATTGGCACCAGACACCTCGCCATTGCCAGAAGATTGAACATGAAATAGCGCTCGTTGTAAAACGCGCTGGAAGCCGAGTGTGGGTTGAGTATCCCTGTCTTCATCCGCCATTAATAACGGAGTATTCTGATCGACAAAAATTTCGAGTTCTTTTTTAATGATCGTCACATCGCCACCACAAGCCTCAAGCACGGCCAAAGCCGCATCATTATCGGTTAGCATCAGCAACAGGTGTTCGACCGTAATAAATTCGTGCCGTTTTTCATTGGCTTCGTGAAAAGCCTTATTCAGGGATTGCTCTAGTTCTTTATTTAACATCTCTTAATTCCCGAATTCTCGGATCTGGTCTACTGTAAATATAGCCTATTTGATCTATTTGTTGGCGTTAAATTCAACATCTAATAAAACAATTCCTATTTAAACTATATTTAATTAAAAATTATCTATTTAAACAACACTGCCTCTCAGCCAATAAACTTCGAAAAATCCAGCCAGTATCTAAACTTCTTCCAGGTCACACAATAGCGGGTGTTTATTCTCTCGCGAATAGCTGTTTACCTGAGTTACTTTGGTTTCAGCGATATCACGTGAAAATATACCACACACGCCTTTTCCCGACTTGTGTACGTTCAACATAATGCGAGTAGCGTTTTCACGATTATGGCCGAATATGGCTTCAAGCACATGAACCACAAATTCCATCGGCGTGTAGTCGTCATTCAGAATAATGACCTTATACATCGGCGGTTTTTTGAGCTTAGGCTTGGTACGCTCAATTAGCAGCGTATCGTCATTATCTGGATCAGTGTCAAATTTTTGGCTAGACATTATTTAATAATATCATTAACGATAACTATAAAGTAATGTGGGACTTGATATATTTCAAGGCTTGGTTATCATTATTTCTCGTTGATTATAACGTAAATTTAAGCAAACCCCGATCTTAGTAAGCAGCTAGAGCGAAGGTATTCTTTAAAGGGAATTAACCCGCATTTAATCTTAAACAGTCAGTAATTTAATGAGTATCAGTCATGCCCATCGGTACAGTTAAATGGTTTAGTAACGTAAAAGGATATGGATTCGTAAATACAGACGATGACCAGGAAGCAGATATTTTTGCACATTTTTCTGCCATCGAAATGGACGGTTACAAAAAACTGACCTCCGGCCAGAAAATTGAATTTGAAATTGGCGAAGGACCCAAAGGCCTACAGGCGCAACATATTCGTTCAGTTAGCAATTAATTCTGAACTTGTATAAAGAACAGTTGTTCTAAAATTTGGTATTACCCATTCCAGTTAATCCGGAGAGGCCTTCTTCTCCGGAGCCTTTTTAGCTCTATTAAATTTCTAGCACGTCGCCCTGGACTCAGTTGGTTTGCTCCACGCGATGCAGGCCCGTATCTTCAACAATACGAGCCGCAATCTCTTCTACTGACATCGTCGTCGTATTTAAAAACCGAATCTTGTGCTTATAGTACATTTCTTCCACTGCTCGCAATTCGTAGCGACATTGTTCCGCCGATGAGTATCGACTATTGGGACGGCGTTCCTGCCGAATTTTGCACAGGCGAATGGGGTCGGTGGTTAATCCATACAGGCGATCTGCAAATGGGCGTATAGGTACAGGCAGTAGCTCCGACTCCATATCTTCCTCGGTAATCGGATAATTCGCGGCCTTCAAACCGAATTGCAATGCGAGGTACAGACAACTAGGTGTTTTGCCGGTTCTCGATGCGCCAATCAGAATAATATCGGTTTCGTTGTAATTTCTGGTTTTACCACCGTCGTCGTGGATCAGCGAGAAATCGATTGCATCAATCCTCGACTCGTATAATGAAGGATTAGCAATGCGGTGCGACCCGCTTACCTGCACCGATGGGGTATCGAGTATTTTCTCCAGCCGGGGTAAAAAATCAGACAACGGATCCAGCATCAGCGCTTTGCTCTGGTGGATTATTTTCCTCAGCTCAGGGTCGGCCATAGTCGAGATAACTATCGGCAGTCCCTTCGAATCACCAACTTCAAGGTCAATTTCCTGATTAACAGCTAGCGCTTTCTCTACCGAATCGATAAATGGAATCGTCCTGGTTTTAAATTGTAATGAAGGAAACTGAGCCAGCAGGCTGTGGCCCAGAGTTTCCGCAGTGATTGCGGTACCATTGGATAAAAAATAAACCTGTCGGATTTCTTCTGGCATATGATCATGAATGATAGCCAATATTTTAAAGATTTACGATCATCGATATTATTCACAGCAAATCGCCTGCTTTTGACCATATTTCTGCCATCCATCACCTGTCGAATATGATAAAGTCTGGTTTTTTATTTGCTGGGAAGATAAACCTCGAATGTCGAAAAATATTGTGCCTCTGGATCAACTAGGAATGGCAGATGTACCGCTGGTCGGCGGTAAAAATGCATCGCTGGGCGAAATGATTGCCAATTTAGCAGGGCTCGGCGTTGCGGTTCCGGGCGGGTTTGCAACCACCTCCAACGCATTCAATGATTTTTTACAGCAGGCGGGCCTTACCGATAAAATAAATCAAATCCTCAGTGAGCTTGACACAGACGATGTTCGTGCCCTCGCTGAAGCCGGCAGGAAAATTCGAAGCTGGATTATGGATTCGCCCCTGCCGCAGCTATTTCTAGACGACATTAGCACTGCCTACGAGACGATGACCATCGATGGCAATGTGGCGACTGTTGCAGTGCGTTCTTCCGCAACGGCCGAGGATTTACCCGATGCTTCGTTTGCCGGGCAGCAGGAAACCTATCTGAATATCAAAGGTATTGATCAGGTCCTGCATGCAGTGAGGCTGGTATTCGCGTCATTGTTTAACGATAGAGCTATTTCTTATCGGGTGCATCAGGGTTTCGAACATTCAGAGGTTTCTTTGTCGGCCGGGATTCAGCGCATGGTACGCAGTGATCTGGCTTCCAGCGGTGTCATGTTCAGCATCGATACCGAATCTGGATTCGAGGACGTTGTTTTTATTACCAGTAGTTATGGACTCGGTGAAACCGTTGTGCAGGGTGCGGTTAATCCTGACGAATTTTATGTTTATAAAAAGAATCTGGGGCAAGTGCCACGCAGTATTTTGCAAAAAACACGCGGTAGCAAAATGATCAAAATGGTTTACGCCAATAGCGATGAACCGGATCATGCGATTAAAACCATTGACGTTGATGCTGAGGATCGAAGCAAGTTTTCGATTAGCAATGAAGAAATTACTGCGCTCGCGCACATGGCAGTTACGATCGAGCAACACTATGGGCGCCCAATGGATATCGAGTGGGCCAAAGATGGCGAAAATGGCCAGTTATATATCGTTCAGGCCCGCCCAGAAACTGTGCAATCTCGCGCCAGTCAGGTAATAGAACGGTTTATCCTAAAACAAAAAAGTGAAGCAATTATCGAAGGCCGGGCTGTCGGAAATCGAATTGGCCAGGGGCCGGTAAAAATAATAAGCGATTTGTCGCAAATGGATTTAATCGAGAGCGGTGATGTCCTGGTGACTGATATGACCGACCCAAATTGGGAGCCAATCATGAAGAAAGTCTCGGCGATTGTCACTAATCGAGGCGGCCGTACTTGCCACGCGGCTATTATAGCGCGCGAATTAGGGATACCCGCCCTGGTGGGTACTGGTAACAGCACTACAGAACTGGGTCATGGAGACAAGGTAACAGTATCCTGCGCCGAAGGTGATACGGGTTACGTCTACCCTGGCCTGCTCAAATTTGACCATCACCGGCACGAATTAACCAATATGCCGGAGATACCGCTAAAGATCATGATGAATGTAGGCAACCCCGAACGTGCATTCAGTTTTTCCAGGCTGCCTCACTCGGGAGTCGGCCTGGCCCGACTCGAATTTATTATTAATAAAATGATCGGCATTCATCCACGCGCCCTGCTTGAATTTGAAAGCATGGACACTGAATTGCAACAGGAAATTAAGCAACGCATTGATGGTTATACGAGCCCAGTCGAATTTTTTATCGAGAAGCTTACCGAGGGAATCGCGACACTGGCTGCGGCATTTGCGCCGGAAAAAGTAATAGTCAGAACGTCAGATTTTAAGTCGAACGAATATGCCCATTTGCTCGGCGGGACAATATTTGAACCCGATGAAGAAAACCCAATGCTCGGTTATCGCGGTGCATCACGTTATATCAGTGAAGATTTTAAGCCCTGTTTTGAACTCGAATGCAAAGCGATCAAACAGGTTCGTGAAGAAATGGGTTTAAAAAATGTCGAAATTATGATCCCTTTTGTGCGCACACTGAGTGAGGCTCGTGCGGTTCATGAAATTTTAAAGGAAAACGGGTTGCAACGGGGTGTCGACAATTTAAGAGTCATCATGATGTGCGAACTTCCATCGAATGTTATTCTGGCCGACGAATTTCTCGAATACTTCGATGGCTTTTCTATAGGGTCTAACGATTTGACTCAATTAACCCTCGGCCTCGACAGAGACTCAGGCCTCGTCGCATCAGCCTTTGATGAGCGCGACCCGGCAGTGATGAAACTGTTGCAACAGGCGATTCAGGCTTGCAAAGCTGCTGGCAAATATGTCGGCATATGTGGACAGGGCCCCTCAGATCATCCCGACCTGGCCAGGTGGTTATTAGAACAGGGGATTGAAAGCATGTCGCTGAATCCAGACTCGGTAATCGATACCTGGTTATTTTTGGCGGAACAGAAATCATCCGGCATCTAAAATGCCGATCTACGATTCCCTGCATGATGGCATTCACACTGTCGATGCAGCCCACATGCGCGACGAATTGGCGTCGATTTATATACTACAGCAAGATGACGAAGTGGCGATAATCGACACGGGTACGCAGTATTCGGTCGAAAATGTAAGAGCTACCCTCGCCCAGTTAAACATCGACAATAATCAAATCAAGTATGTAATTCCAACCCATATACATCTCGATCATGCAGGCGGTGCAAGCACGATGATGCAGATATTCGAACAGGCTCGACTCATTGTTCACCCGCGTGGCGCCAGGCATATAATTGATCCAACCAGGCTAATCGAGGGTTCGATGGCGGTTTATGGTGAAGCTCTATTTAGAAAGCTTTATGGAGAGATCACTCCGATTGATAAAACCCGCGTGGATATCGCCGAAGACCTTGATCGTTATTACCTCGGGGCTCGAGCGTTAGTATTCATCGATACACCCGGACACGCGCGTCATCATTTTTGCATCATTGACGACCAAAGCCAGGGCATATTCACCGGGGATACTTTTGGCCTGGCCTACCCACCGCTTAAACATCATCCTCACGGCCTGATACCAACCAGCTCACCGGTTCAGTTTGATCCTGAAGCAATGTTTAATTCAATTGATCGTCTGCTGAGTTACCAGCCCAAATGGATGTATTTAACCCATTACGGGGCGATAGACAGGCCGACCGAAAGAGCGGTCGGACTCAAACAATGGATCACTGATTATGTGGAATTATGCCAACGAATCGATCCACAGGGTGCTGACGGTGAACAGCAACTGGAAACTGAGATGCGTCATATGATATTTTCGAAGTTGTCTGACGGTCAGAATCTTGACCCGAATACATTGGGATACCTGTTGAATACTGACATTAAATTAAATAGTCAGGGATTAGCGATCTGGTGGAGGTCGATCCAGGATGCCTGATTCTATCTGGAAACCGCATACCACTGTTGCCGCTATCGCCGAACGCGATGGTAAATTCCTGCTGGTTAAGGAAAAAGTGAATGGCGGGATCCTGTTTAATCAACCGGCTGGTCATTTGGATCCGGGTGAGAGTCTGATCGACGCGGTGATTCGTGAAACTCTGGAAGAAACGCAGTATGAATTTACCCCTGAGAAGTTGCAGGGTATATACCGCCTCGTTGTCAATGAAGACTTTGATACTACCTATATTCGTTTTTTATTTCGTGGCAAAATAGGCTCGAATCTAAACGGTAAACTGGATGATGGAATCATATCTGCCGAATGGATGAGTTACGAAGAAATTGAGTCATGCCGCGAACATCATCGCAGCCCTCTGGTAATGCAATGCATCGATGATTATCTCAACAATGAACCCTACCCTCTCGATATTTTAAGCCAGTTATACGCCTAGGAGCCTGTCGGACTTAGGAGAAATCTCGGTAACTGCTCCTGCGTTACTCTACCACCTGCATCCATGCAGGCGTACTGCGGGAAGCCATTTAGGCCAGATTTTCCTATCCATTTCGTTAAATATGAATGACTATTCGCATAAATCGATAGAAAAATCTGACTCAAAATGGCTTTCCCTCGACAATTACGTCCTGCATTGTTCTACTACCGTACATCCTGTACATATCGCTACGGTTACCTAAGTCCGACAGACTCCTAGACTATGAAATTTATCTTATTAATCCTGGGTAGTTTCGTCATTTCATCGGTTTATGCAGAGCCATATTTTATTCATTGTTATGATTTCGGTTGCAAATCGAATCAGGAGGTTCACTACAACCAGCTACAGTGGGCCGATATCAAAAATTTATTTACCGCCGAAGCTTTAACTTCCGCCGAGGAAAAGCAGGCAATCCGTCAAGCGATTGCGATGATGGAGACATTCAGCGGAGAAATTGTCGGAACCTCGCTCGACAAGGGTGGTAATTATCCAGGCTACGACATCATCAAACAGCTGGATTGTATCGATGAATCGACTAATACATTCCAGTACCTCAGCGCACTTGAAGAACTAAATCTATTGAAATGGCATAAAGTAGAACCTAAAAAGCGGCGCACCCGCTGGTTTTTCGATCACTGGACGGCTGTAGTATCTGAGAATTCATCGAATCAGAAGTTCGCGATTGACTCCTGGTATCGGGATAATGGCGAACCACCCTATATCCAGCTTTTGAAAGACTGGCAGGTTAAAAAACCCTTTCCCGAGCTATACAACCCCGACTAAACTAGCACTAGGAGTCTGCCGGACTTAGGTACCAACAGTAGGCGCTTTAGGCGATCGTAGCGATATGCACAGGATGTACGGTAGTAGAACACCAACAGTAGGCGCTTTTAGGCGCCAACAGTAGGTGCCCTTAGGCAATGCAGGAGCAATTGTCGAGGGAAAGCCATTTTGAGTCAGGTTTATCTATTGATTGAGGCGAATAGTCATTCATATTTAACGAAATGGATTGGAAAATCTGGCCAAAATGACTTTTCCGCAGTACGCCTGTATGGATGCAGGTGGTAGAGTACCAACAGTAGGCGCTTTAGGCGCCAACAGTAGGTGCCTCTAGGCAACGCAGGAGCAGTTACCGAGATTTACCCTAAGTTCGACAGACTCCTTAATTTTGCAGATAAATAATCCCGTTAAATGACTCATTCACAACCCGAAAAAATAATAATCGGCATGTCCGGAGGTGTCGATTCGTCGGTATCTGCACTGCTATTGAAACAGCAAGGATATGAAGTCGAAGGACTGTTCATGAAAAACTGGGAAGAAGATTATACCGAAGAATACTGTTCGGCCAGTGTCGATCTGGAAGATGCCCGACAAGTCTGCGACAGGCTCGATATTCCATTACATACGGTTAATTTTTCCAGTGAATACTGGGATAATGTATTCGAATATTTTCTCAGTGAGTACCGCTCGGGACGCACCCCCAATCCCGATATCATGTGTAATCGGGAAATCAAATTTAAAGCTTTTCTCGAACATGCGCAAACCCTCGGCGCCAGCCGAATTGCAACCGGCCACTATGTGCGATCACACAAACAGGACAATCAAACTCAACTGCTCAAAGGGTTAGATGCCGACAAAGATCAATCTTATTTTCTATACGCACTAAACCAACACCAGATCTCCCACGCCCTGTTTCCGATTGGAGAACTACAAAAATCAGAAGTCAGGCGCCTGGCCGGAAAACATCAATTTTCTGTTTTTGATAAAAAAGACAGTACTGGCATCTGCTTTATTGGCGAGCGTAAATTTAAGGATTTTTTACAACGCTTTATCCCCGCACAACCTGGCGTGATTCAATCAATCGATGGTGAAACACTCGGCGAACACAGTGGTTTGATGTATTACACCATAGGCCAAAGACAGGGATTGGGTATCGGCGGCACGGTTCAGGGTAGCGAATCACCCTGGTATGTAGTCGAAAAAAAACTGGCGATAAATGTCCTCGTGGTGGCACAAGGACACCACCATCCTCAGCTTTATAATTCTGTTTGTAGCATTGGCGATTTACACTGGATTAACCCGATGGAAATAGACCTGCCCTATTCTTGCACGGCCAAGATTCGCTATCGACAACAGGATGAAATCTGTAAAATTGTTAGCATCGATGGCACTGCCGCAACGGTTGAGTTTGAGATACCACAACGAGCCATAACTCCAGGTCAGGCACTGGTATTTTATCAGCATGATATTTGTCTCGGTGGTGGCACCATTGAATTCGCCGAGCGAAATTAAACTCAAATGATCACAATCGAAAATCAAACTCTGGCCTTAGCAGGTATTTTTCAGTCAGCAGCATTAATCGAGCAACTCGCGACTAATGGAGAACTCAATCAGGCTGCCTTCGATTGTAGCTTCGACAGTCTGTTTACTTTTGATGCCCCGACCCCAATGGACGTGTTTGGTAATCTATCTGGCCTTTCGCGCGGCTTGAAAGTACTGACTATGTATCTTGGTGGTGAAAACCAGGGCCCCGGTAAAGATGTCGCCTATTACGTCCTGTCGATGCTTAAGCTCTCCTCAAAATTGAAAAGTGATCAAAAATTGGCTAGTTCGATTCAAAGTAAATTACAAAAAATTGAAACTAATTCCAGCGATTTCGAACTGAGCCGTCATACTGTTATTAGCCAAATTGATGGCGTGTATCAAAGTACTATCAGCACCATCGATCCCCGCATAATGGTGCAGGGTGAACAACTTCATCTACGCAACTCGGATCATGCAGCTAAGATTCGCACGCTATTGATGGCTGGAATTCGTGCTGCCGTGTTGTGGCACCAAATGGGTGGCAGCAAATGGAAATTGATTTTTTTCAGGAAAAAGTATGTCCTTACCGCGAATCAATTGCTGGTGAAAATTTAATATTTCGGTTTAGTTAGTGAGCGCCACTCAAAACGAGTACTGCTTTTTAATATGCCTGAGTAAACCTTCGGATGCATCGCTAATCATATCAAATACCATTTCAAAACCATCGTTCCCAAAATAGGGATCGGGCACTTCTTTTTGTTTAAACTTTTCCGAATAGTGGAGCATAAGCTCGAGTCGAGCCTGGGCTTTGTCCGGCCTTAACGATGACATATTTGACAGGTTTGCATAGTCCATCGCCAGCAGGAAATCGAAATCGAGAAAATCATCAGACTCAAATTGTCGCGCCCGTAACCTGGTTAAATCAACGCCACGCGACTGGGCGATGTGCTGGGACCTAAGGTCAGGCGAACTACCAATGTGATAACTATGCGTACCAGCCGAATCGACTATGATCTGATCGCTCAAACCCTGTACATCGACCATGGACTGAAACACACCATGTGCAGTTGGCGAACGACATATGTTACCCATGCAGACAAATAACACACCTATTTTGTCCTGATTTTTCAAATTAAACTCTCAATTTCTAACTAACCAGGTTCATTATTTCACATTTCGAGTAATTACGGGAATGACATTAAAGGCGATTAAATGCCTGTACCATACCCCCGAGGTAGGGATTCTGTTATACAATCCGGTTTACTTCGAACTAAATTATAAAGGCTGTTCTCGATGCTTATAATACCCGAGATACAAATTCAAGGCGGAAAGGTTGTTACCCGTTCAACCATCAAGGGTAACGACACGATTCACGATATTTCTCCGGCTGAAGCTGCGCAGAAATTTGCCAGCGAGGGCGCCAGAATGCTACAGGTGGTTGATATAGACGCTGCCCGATCTGAATCGACCAATAATGAAGCTTTGATTAAGCAACTCATTCAAGATATCGATATACCGATTCAGGTATCAGGTGGTATACGCACATTGAATCAAATCAACGACTGGTTTGAGAGCGGCGCGGCAAGAGTTGTACTTGGAACTGTGGCTATAACTGACGCACCGTTGGTAGTCGAAGCAGCGAATCGGCATCCGGGAGGAATTATTGTCCTTCTTGCCACCCGAGATGGCTTAGTGACTATCGACGGCGGGAATACTCTCACAGCATTTCGACCCCAGGATATGATTCTAGAACTTCAAATGACCGGTATATCGGGCATCATTCACATGGATTCTGAACGCATGGGCGGCAATTTTGAAGAAGTGCTCGCCTTGACTGAACGGCTCAGCTACGACATATCCATACCCGTCTATTCCAGTGGCACGGCTCGCTCGCTGGACGACATTGCAAGATTACGTTACCTGCCAAATATCAATGGCGTAATTATCAGTCATGCACTAATCACTGGCGCTATATCACTCGCCGATGCATTAGATGTTGCCGCACAAAAAGATATCCCGCTTGAACCTGAGTCGATCACCCCGAACGTTAAAATGGGTATACATAACGGTATCAGAGCTTATCTGGCAGCCTACAATAGCTCACAGGCAGCTCGTGTGTGGAATCTGGCATTGCGAGATATGCTTACCAGTGACAACCCCTATATGGAAATAATGATTCCACAGATAGACCTGGAAGTGGATCTCGATTCACTGTCGCCAAGAGAGTTACAGGCTTTGTATGAGGCAGAACTCGATAAGGCCGATATCATCATAGTCATTCTAGATGGCATTGAAAGTACCGCCTGGACCGGATTTGAATGCGGATACGCGCGCGCCAAGGGGAAATATATCTATGGGGTTACTGCCGACGAAGAAGTACGAGCCAGCCGTCAAAAACGATTCGCTGCGATGTGTGATGAACTGGTTTACTATTCAGCGGGTGACGATTTAAGTTTCTCACACAGCGAGATATCACATGCATTAGCTACCCGGGTAATGGTTCAGAACCATTAGCTCAACAAGCTATTAACCTGGCTAAGAGTCTGTCGGACTTAGGTAATCGTAGCGATAGGTATAACAGGATGTACGATAGTAGAACACCAACCGTAGGCGCTTTAGGCGCCAACAGTAGGTACCTCTAGGCAACGCAGCAGCAGTTACCGAGATTTATTCTAAGTCCGACAGACTCCTAGCTTAATCGCTGGTTTATTAACCGTCAGGATCGATACACTTGTAAATTGTAAAGGATTGCTTGCCGTCCTCGATAATGGTCAGTGGCACGATGGTGTCACCTCCCATATTGTCAGCGCTATTTCGGGCGATAGTAGATAGTTCGAGTTCTATCGTCTCGATCGGTCTTTTAACAATCACCTTGTCTGTGACTGTAGCATTTGTTTGACCTAGTTTTTTGCAGCTCGCTACCTCTACTGGCGCCAGGACTCGTATTTTTTCACCACCGCTTGTGAGTTTAATGCCTGAGCAGCTGCTAACAGTCAACCCTGTCAGAGCAATTAACAAAATTTTATTGGTTATTGTCATATTTTTTCCAGTTCGATGCTTCGATTTTAGACGTAAAAATAATTGCCCGCGAGTTTCAGGTCTGAGAGGCTTTTACTATACTCTCAATAGACCCGTCTAGCGTAGCGTTAAACTCATCATCACTTTGCTGAGCGGAAAGACCTTCAGAAAGCGCACGCGAAAAACTGGCAACCATACCATTATTATTAACCAGTCGCCGGTTGGCCTCTTCTCTTGAATATCCTCCTGACAAGGCCACCACTTTCAAAACCTGGGGGTGGGCAATACAAACGTCATAAAAGTTATCCTGTTCGGGTAGGGTTAGTTTCAACATCACAAACTGGTTGTTTGTTAATTGATTCAAATTCCTTATTAACGCTGATTTTAGTAGTGTTTCTGCTTCCGCTTTTTGTGGACTGTGAATATCTACTTCAGGTTCGATAATCGGCACCAACCCTGCTGCAATAATTTGCTTTCCTACTTCAAACTGCTGTTCAACGACCGCGTCAACGCCGATGGTATTAGCTGTCTTTATGACCGAGCGCATCTTAGTACCAAATATACCTTTCGCCTTACCGCGAGCCAGCAAAGCATCCAGATCTGGCATTGGTTTCATGATTTGCGCACCATTAACTTCTTCTGCAAGACCTTTGTCGACCTTCAGGAATGGCACCACATTTTTCACCTCCCATAAATAATCGACGGTAGATCTACCCTTGATGTCACGATCCATTGTATTTTCAAACAATATAGCGCCCAGTATACGATCACCGTCGAAACTTGGACTGGTAATGATACGCGAACGCATTTGATGTACTACCGTATACATTTCTTCTTCATTCGAAAAAGCATCCTCGCCGACTCCATAATTGGCCAGTGCTTTTGGTGTGCTACCCCCGCTTTGATCCAGTGCGGCTATAAATCCAGATTGTGATTTTATTTTATCGAATTGTTGATTGAAGTTAGTCACGGTCGCTCATTTTAAATTAAGTGTTGGAGGAAGTTAGTAATGATCCTAGAAACCGCGGTTGGGCGCGAAAAAGATGTGCAAGGTATTGATGTGCATGGGGAATATGAAAAACTCGTGACCACCTTATTGGTGATGAGAGGTTTTTCAGATTTTCCAGTGATGCGGCACTCCGATGCGTCAAGAACTCGCCTAAAGCGCCTACTTTTGGTGTGCATACTTTCGTGATCCAACTGCGGTTTCTAGGATGATAGGTGCTCAGTATAAACACTGTTATTTTTGAATACAATTATATGGTTGCTACTGCTGAAAAATTTTGTCAGCCAAAGTTAACCGCAAATGCGAGAAACCGATCAACAAGCCATTGCGACATATCCATTAAGTGACTGAATATTCTTTAGCCAGTTTAGAATAGCCGGATAGCGATACAGATCAAAGCCTCCCTCGTTCGCGACATGCGTATAGGCGTAAAGTGAGATATCGGCAATAGTGCACTGGTTGCCAACCATAAATGGGGTTTTTTGTAATTGATTTTCCATCACGTCGAGGGCCCGGTATCCACCAGATTGCTTGCTCTCATACTCTGCTTTACGGTCTTCTGGCAGCCCCAGGTAACGGGCAATAAATCTGGCGACGGCTATATAGGGCTCGTGGCTATATTGCTCGAAGAATTGCCACTGCAATACCTGCGCTTGCTGGAAATCGTCCTGTGGCAGAAAATGACTGTTTTTCGCAAGATAAAAAAGGATAGAATTAGACTCAGCGAGATATTCATCCGTATCGGTAACCAGCAGGGGAATTTTACCATTCGGATTCATTCGTAGAAATTCGGCTGTCTGGCTTTCGCCTTTTAAAATATCAACGTCGATCCATTGATGTTGGATCGATAATAACGAACAAAGTAATTTGAGTTTATAACAGTTGCCCGAATGGACATCGCCGTATATTTTCATGAATAGACTGTTGGTGTTATCTATATTCTGGTTTTATATCGTTCATACGACTCGAAATAAGCGTATCGCGTCCAAGTGATTTGTCGAATACTGTTGCATAAGCCAGCACCGCCTGCACATAGTTTCTGGTTTCCTTAAAAGGCACGGTTTCTACCCACAGATCGGCCGACATCAAATTTTCGCTGGGTAACCAGTTTTTCACATTCATCGGTCCGGCATTATAGGCCGCTGCCGCGAGTGAAACATTATTTTCAAACCGGTTCAGCACCGACCTGAAATACTGCGTGCCAAGGTTAATATTGTTTTCAATCTCCAGAATATCCGATTGACGGGGACGTCTCAGACCGAGCGATTTTGCTACCAGTCTGGCGGTTGATGGCATTAATTGCATTAATCCCAGCGCGCCTACCCTTGATTTTGCCATTGGATCGAACAGGCTTTCGCGACGCATAACGCCATAAATAACGGAAGGGTCAAGTTGTTTCGCGTCTGCATGATCAAACACCTGTTGTTTAAAAGGCATCGGAAACCTGAGGCTATAATCGCTTCTATGGCGAGTTCTGGCAACCGTTTTAATGGCGCTATCGTGCCACTTCCAGCTTGAAGCCAGTACTGCGGCCTGTTTAATTTGGAGGGTATCCAGATGCCTCAAGGCCTGAAACCATTCGCGCCTGGCGTCAACCTGACGATCTAGAAAGTAGAGTTCCCTGGCTCGTAACATCAAAGGGTTATCCGCTAAAAATTGAGCCTCGTTAAATTCCTCGGCGTTAGCCGCATTTTCCTGTTCGATATGGTACTGAATTCCCAGTCTATCGGCCGCAAGAAATCCATAATAACTACTCTGATTCGCGAGAATTAAATATTTTCCTTTAGACTTAAGATCGTCTCCCAGCGATTCGTAAGATCGCGCCAGCCAATATTGCCACTCGTTTTCCTGCTGAAGTTGATCGGGCATTTGCTCAATCGAATTGATCAGACCCTGCCAATCCTGATCTCTCAGGTGTATTCGTGCTAACCATAAATAAGCCTGATCATTTTTTAAAACAATAGGCAATTTTGCTAATAAATCTTTCGCTATGGGCAAATGCTGATAGGCAGCCGATAAGGCAATTCTTTGCTTTAACTGGCTTTGCTGTTCGTCGCTGAAATCGAATTTGGGTTCGAGTTCAGCCCATATTTGCCTGGCCCGCAAGCCATCCTTTCGGGCTAGGCGATCTATCGCGTGAACGATAATTTTTCTAGTTCGATCATTATCATCGGTTAGCGCCAGTGATTTTAGCGATTTTTCGGGTCGCCGATGGGCTTGATACCAGGTATTAACCAGAGATTGATCCGCCGGGTTTAATTTTTTACCTAGATATCGGGCTAAATTAGGGCGGCGAGCCTTAAAAGCTTTCTCAATTCGCAGCCAGATCACCTGCTCCGCATCCGGGTAGGTATCGAGAAAATAATCAAATGCTTTATTGCATTCCCTCGGTTGCGAATAACCACTTAACCAGACTTTTTTAATGTCGTTGTTGATAGACTCACCGACGCCAAGACTAAGCTTCGCCTGAAATGCCAGACACTGATATCGGGTATCTTCGCGATTATCGAAAAATATCAAATAGTTGGCCCAGTCCTGACGTTTGGCTAAAACCGATAACCACCTGGAACGGAGTTGATAGTTGAAAGAATAATCTTGGTGGCGGTTAAGAAATCGAGTGACTTCTTTTTTTGATGCCTGATGGATACGTCGCCTTAAATCATCGTATTCGAGGTAGGCCTTCACTGGATATCCATCAAGTTTCTTAAGCAACCGGTTATATTTGCTTATTTGATTAGTATTTAAAGCGAAAGACGCGTCTTGAAAAACAACTCGTTGCTTTTCAATATTTGCCTGAATATCGCTGCTAATCAGTAAAACGCAGACACTCATCAGGCCGATTAACAGCGGTCTGATAAAGTCTGGACTCCATGATTTCGACAGTAGGCAGTTCAAATAAATATCTTTTATTTTCAGAATCTTATAACTGAGTGTAGAAGTAAATATTTACTATCGCAAGGTTAAATAAGGGAATTAGAACTATTCAGTATAATTCTTATTATTGAAGCGTGTCGGTAATCTTCTACCAGACTGACTAACACTAACTGCGAACAAAAATACGATTGAGCTCAATTAAACTCATGCTTGTTAATTTTTTAATATTTTTTTCAGGAATTTGATCGGGATCTGGATAACCGGACAATGCCCGCTCTACACTCGATTCTCGCAGAATGTGTAATATTGGGAAAGGTGATCGGTTAGTCCAGTTAGCCCTATCATCAATATCGCTATTTTCGAATTGATAATCGGGATGAAAACTTGCTATCTGAAAAACACCGGTCCATTGATATAAATTAATAAGAGCATCTACCTGATTAAGGCTAAGATTAAAGTCAGAAAAATCCTGTAATTGATGTGGAATTATTAATAATGTCGTTTCGACTTCCGGGGTTTCAATTAAATACTGGCATTGCTGAAACAATTCGAACATCAACTCGTCTACATTGCTCGATTCGCTAACTACGCAGCGTAGTTTGTTTTGCAGGTAAATCGATTTTGCGAACGGACAAAGATCGAGTCCAATTACCGCGGATTCGATCCATTGATTTACTTGAGAGATGATGGCCTGCTTATCGTTCAATGATGGGTTAACCTCGGGTCAACAATGTGGGATCTAATAAACGCCTTAATTCCTTTTCGCCAATATCGGTGAGTTCTAGCGCCACTTCAATTACTGGGCGTTTTTGCTGATAGGCTGTTTTAGCAATTTTCGCGCCTAATTCATAACCGATTACCGAGTTGAGCGCTGTTACCAGCACAGGATTTTGAGCCAGCGATAGCGCGAGATGTTCGGTATTTACAGTAAAATCGCGAATTGCCTTATCCGCAAGCATCCGACTTGCATTAGCAAGTATGTCGATGCTCTGCAATAAATTATGGGCAATTATCGGCATCATCACGTTGAGTTGGAAATTTCCTGACTGCCCTGCAATTGTGATGGCACTGTCATTGCCAATAACCTGCGCGCAGACCATTGCTACCGACTCAGGAATCACTGGATTGACCTTGCCCGGCATAATCGAGCTACCCGGTTGCAGCGTCGGCAAAGTAATCTCACCCAAGCCAGCTAATGGACCTGAATTCATCCAGCGCAAATCGTTGGCTATCTTGATTAATGAAACGGCCAGTACTTTCAGCTGCCCACTGATTTCGACTGCAGTGTCCTGTGTGCTCAAACCTTCGAACAAATTGTCCATTTGAGAGAACCGAATCCCGCTTAAACTATGCAGAGACCGGCAGACCCGCTCCCCAAAATCAGTCGTGGTATTAATACCGGTTCCAACCGCGGTGCCACCGAGAGCCAGTTTTTGCAGGCGAGTTAACGAAGACTGTATACGATAACGACCGTTTTTGATCTGCGAAGCCCAGCCTGACATTTCCTGTCCCAGGGTCAGCGGCATAGCGTCCATTAAATGAGTGCGTCCTGTTTTAACAATGCCGACGCAGGATTCGCTTTTTTTAGTAATAACCTGTTCGAGATGCAATAACGCCGGCAATAACTTTTCGTGAATGGAGATACAGCCGGCTATATGTATAGCACCTGGAAATACATCGTTCGAACTCTGCCCCAAATTAACGTGGTCATTCGCGTGTACCGGGTGTTTTTGCGTAGAAGCCAGTGTTGCTATAACTTCATTGACGTTCATGTTACTGCTAGTACCAGAACCGGTCTGGAATATATCAATCGGAAAATGATCATTTAGTTTTCCGTCAATGACTTCTTCGGCTGACTGCTGGATAGCCCTGGAACGAGGTTTGTCGAGAAGCCCCAATTCAGCGTTAACCTGGGCCGCGGACTTTTTTATCAGGCCCAGGGCGGCGATCATCTCAGTAGGTAATTGAATTCCACTCACTGGAAAATTATTAATCGCTCGCTGGGTTTGTGCCCCGTAGAGAGCATCTATCGGTACCTGAATCTCGCCCATGCTATCTTTCTCGATGCGGTATTTTATCTTGCTCATGTTATGAATACCTGCCTGGATTGGAATTTACGCAGCAATTTCTATTGTACCACTGGAAGATTGATACGGTTTTATCGACAATATCAGCTGCTTTCGTGGTACATCACAAATCCGTACCTAAACAAGAGGTATGATTTTCCTGCGCGGCTTCATCTATGGATTTTATCAGTAGATCTGTATAATCTCACGATGCTCGCCTGCCTTCGCAGGCAAACTATTTCACATAGCTAAAACTGTTGTTTTAAAAATAAGAATTTAAATATTAGTAACGAGGTAATCACAGTGGAAGACGACGATACTCTGATATTGACTCCTGAAGAAAAAGATAGAATTTTGAAACAACTTCCGAAACAACAAACGGATGATAAAGATCAGGACGATGAGTGATTTATATCATGTCGTTTCGCATTGTATTGCTTTTGCCACCCCGGTGAATTCCTAAATATCAAGACGCTGTGTTTGCATTATATAAACCGCATCGGCACCCACTTTAGCCGCTTGCAAACGCATATGGTCGACTAACCCATTCAACGAATAAAACCCTCCCTCAACTCGAATATATACAATGGTATTAAAGTTACATTTGGGTAAATCCGGATAGTAAATAACAACTTTATCGAGATCATTGGCAGGCCGTTGCTCACCAACACCAAAAAAAATAATTAGCGACTTTAAGTCATTGATTTTCAATTGTTATTGATACGCTTCATTCTTACTAAAAGCAAAAGATAAATAGTTGGCTCTATAGGCTAAAGGTAAATATTTAATCATCATAGTGTTTATTTAGATGTTTCAGAATAAGACCTGGAACCAGAGGTTTACCTGATATGGCACTGCAACTTCAATTCTGACTAACTACATTGAGATATCCTGCACTATCTGGCTAACTGCCTTACATAGTGTATTCAACTCACTGTCTTTAATTATATAAGGCGGCATCAGGTAAACCAGTTTCCCAAAAGGCCTAACCCAGACACCAGCTTCTACAAACTGTTCTGTAATCGATTTCATGTCGACTGGATTATGTAATTCGATCACGCCTATCGCACCCAGTGTTCTAACATCTTTAACCTGGGGAAAATCGATACAGGTCGACAATTGCGCGATGAGAATCTGCTCTATATGATCAATCCTGCCCTGCCATTCCGAATCCTCAAGTAGTGAAATACTAGCCAGCGAAACAGCGCAGGCAAGAGGATTAGCCATAAAAGTAGGTCCATGCATAAACACGCCGGGCTCACCCTGATCGATGGTCTGACTTACATCCGCACTGGTGAGCGTGGCGGCCATCGTCATATAACCACCCGTTAACGCCTTGCCAACACACATAATGTCGGGGGAAACGGATGCATGCTCGCAGGCAAACATTTTGCCGGTCCGACCAAATCCTGTCGCAATTTCATCTGCGATCAGCAATATATGATACTTGTCGCATAGTTTTCGTGCTTCGGTGAGATATTCAGCTGAATAAAATCGCATGCCTCCGGCACCCTGCACAATTGGCTCAAGGATTAATGCAGCGATTTGTTGATTATGGCTGTCAAACAGCTCTCTTAATGGTTGTATATCCTTTTCGCTGCAGGGAGTATCAAACTGACATTCAGGTGATTCGACAAAATATTGCTTGCTGAGTGAATTTGAAAATAAACTATGCATGCCTGTCACTGGATCGCAAACTGACATCGCCGCAAAAGTATCTCCATGATAACCCTTGCGAATCGTAGCAAAGTGATTTTTATCAGGAAGACTGCGTGCATGCCAATACTGAATTGCCATTTTCATTGCCACTTCGACCGCAACAGATCCAGAGTCTGAAAAAAACACCGAGGTTAAATTTTCGGGTGTGATATCGATTAGTTTTTGTGCAAGATTAACGGCCGGGGGATGAGTCAAACCTCCGAACATCACATGTGACATCTGTTCAAGTTGATTCTGAATTGCCCTGTTTAAAACTGGATGATTGTAGCCGTGAACTGCGCACCACCAGGAAGACATGCCATCGATTAACTGTCGCCCGTCAGCTAGTCGAATTCGCACCCCCTGGGCAGATATGACCGGATAAACCGGCATATCGCTGTGCATGGCGCTATAGGGGTGCCATATATGATCGTAATCACGACTCAGTAAATCGTCTATTTTTTGTTGCGGTAGCATTTTCATGGATAAATTTTACTGATAATTATCCTGCTGTATAACATGTTTTTATATTAATAATAAAAATTCAGGTTAAGATTTTCATGAGCCGAAACTTCAAGTCAGGCAAAGAGCTTACCAGGTGGCGTGTGATTGCTGAAAAGTAACTGGAATAATACAGTGCATAAATTAATTTAATTGCCCGTTATTTTGACTTCCCTGCTGATCGGTACTGCTTTATCGAAACCGAGTCTAGTCTAACAGGAGGTTTCAAAGTCATTATCTTTGCTGGGGTCGAGGTCTCCATTCAGAGCTACCAAAATTGTTAATAGCTTTCATAAACAGGGCCGTCCCCACCCGTGCAGCCTCTGCCTCGATGGCCTTTCGCCCAGGAGATTCAGTTTTTAATTTCAATCCCGACTGATCGATGATATCGCCTTCATCGAATTGTTGGCTCAACAAATGAATCGATACGCCGAAATTTTTTTCCTGCTGATTTAACTGTGCTGCCACCGGATTAGCACCGCGATAATCTGGCAGTAATGATGGATGCATATTTAACGCAGCCTTAGATGCGGAGTTGACAATTTGAGGACTTAACAGGAATGGCCAACAGGCTAACAAAAGAAAATCGGTAGCAAATGCGGCAAGTCTATGAACTTGAGTTGACTGTGTTGATTCTGGTAGGTAGATGAGTGGAATTGATAATCGCTTTGCCTGCGTTACAAATTGATTTTCCTTGGTGGAGACCTGTAGCGGTAACTCAATTACCGTTTTTACTTTGCCTGGGGCGAATTGGGGTAAAACCAGTGCAACTGGTTTTAGCTCATGCGCCAGTAAATGATCAAGCACAGCTACGGAAAACCGCGCGCCTGTTCCAAATAAAATGACCTTTTGTTGGCTAGAAGACACTACCAGCTAGCGTTTAATCGCTACCGTCAACGTCGTCGTCACAGAGCTGTGCTGTCATCAAACCGTTGTCTTCCAGTTCCTGTCGAAATCCGAAATAGCGCATATCTTCGATCCGTAAAGGATACAAAATACCGTCCAGATGATCGCATTCGTGCTGTACCACGCGCGCATGAAAATCCGATGCCAGGCGTTCGATCGGGTTTCCTTTTTGGTCAAAGCCGCTATATCGAATGTCAGTATATCTGGGAACCAGTCCCCGCATACCCGGAACACTTAAACAACCCTCCCAGTCCTCTTCCATTTCATCGCTTAGTATCTCGATAGCCGGATTGATTAATATAGTCTGTGGTATCGAAGGCGCATCGGGGTAACGTGGGTTATCTTCATAGCCAAATATCAATACACGTAAATTAACCCCAATTTGTGGTGCCGCCAGCCCTGCACCGTTTTCCTCTGCCATGGTATCCCACATATCGATTAACAGCTCGTCGAGATCATCTGTGCCGAAGCGTTCAACTATTCTGGATTTCTCCAGCAAGCTTTTTTCACCCATTTTTAAAACTGTTCTAGCGACCATATATAATTATCCGCAAAATTCGCCGACTAGGATTTAAAACCCAATAATCGACCTGATTGAATGTACAGAAAATCAATGTTATAACATTTCTACAGATATTGATTGTCTCTCAAACCAGAGAATCGCCATGACCCAGAAAACACCACCAATCGAGCCCGTTAGCGGGACTATTATGCCACGTTACGCGGGTCCTTCGACCTTCTGTCGGCTTCCCGAACTACGCGATGTACCCTACTGTGATGTAGCCATATTAGGCATTCCCTTTGACTCGGGTACCAGTTATCGCCCTGGAGCCCGTTTCGGGCCTCAGGCGATTCGGCAGGCCTCTCGTAACCTGCGCACTAATTTCCATCCCGACTACGACACCGAACCGTTCAAGACGCTACAGGTTGCCGATGCCGGTGATGTCGGTTGCAATCCGTTCAATATCGAAGAAGCCATCGCTCAGATCGAAGCGGATGCCAACGAATTGTATAAACATGCAGCTACGATAATCAGTCTCGGCGGAGACCACACTATAGCCGTGCCACTTTTACGTGCGGTCAACAAACAGGTAGGCCCGGTCGCGTTAGTTCATTTTGATGCCCATCTCGATACCTGGGATACTTACTTTGGTGCCCCATATACGCACGGCACACCATTTCGTCGGGCGGCCGAGGAGGGTTTATTCAATGACGATGCATCGATACACGTCGGAATTCGCGGCCCGTTATACAGTCGTGAAGATTTAATCAACGACGCAGAACTCGGTTTCAAGGTAGTACACTGCGATGAATTACAAAGCCATGGCGTAGACCATGTTGTAAAACGAATTCGAGACCGGGTTGGCGACAATCCACTCTATCTGTCGATCGATATCGATGTGCTCGATCCAGCGCATGCACCGGGTACCGGTACGCCTGAAATCGCCGGTATGACCAGTCGCGAGCTGGTTAACATCATTCGTGGGTTAAAAGGGCTTAATCTAATAGCCGCTGATGTCGTCGAAGTTGCGCCCGCCTACGATCACGCTGAAATCACCTCGCTGGCTGCGGCGACCATCGCATTTGAAATGATAAATCTGGTCGCCTTTAATAAAAACGTCTGAATCAGATCGATTAAACTGGCTATGTGATCAATCGTTTCGAACCGAGTCTCTGGCGGTGCTAATGGCAAAACCGCTAACCGAAATCAGTAACATGGCACCGCCTGTCAGCGTAAAAATTCCAGGCTGTTCGTTGATCACCAACCACACCCACAAAGGCCCGAGGATGGCTTCGAGTAGATATACCAGTTGCACTTCAGCGGAACTGACAAAACGAGGTGCGATGGTGAGTATAACAAATGCAAACGGCACCAGTACAAAACCAATAATACTCACATAGACTACCTGTGTGGCGCTAATCATTAACTCGGGCGACTGTGAGTAGGCAAACAATGCCATCAAAATGCTGCCGACGATGATTGAGGGTACCAGATCAATCTCTTTTTTGTAGCGTACTAGTACTGCACTACAGGCCGTCGATATGGCGCAGGCCAGTGCAAACAAATCCCCTGATAAACTATTTTTCCCATAACTTCCGAGGCCGATGATAAAAATACTAACAAAGGAAATTACGATAATCAGCCAGGTAAGCGGACGTTGGTTCTCCTTCAATACAATTAACGACAAAATCGCTGCAAAAATCGGCGCGGAAGATAGAATGACCAGCGTGTTGGCAACCGAAGTCGTTTGAATCGAATAAATGAAGCTAATATTGGTCGAAGCATAGAGCAGCCCATTTAGCATGCCAGCCCAGCCTATTCCAAGTGCAGCTGAGATAAAACCTCGACGATAATAGACCAACAATGTAAGCGTGATTGCGATGGCTGGGAATAGCCCTCGATAAAATATCAGGGTGAAATCTCCCAGGCCAGCCAGTCGAATTAACAAACTGTCAGGACTGAGAATAAACACACCCAGCAAAGACATCAAAATGCCTTTACTGCGGTCAGAGGTTTGCATCGGGTGGATTACGTCAGTGGAAAGCTGGTCAGTATAAAAGACAGCGATAATGGGTCAATTTAATAATCGACAATCACAACCCATAATCTGACAGATTCCTGATCGAAAACAGGTAGAATGCTTTTCATTTTTAATGGAGACCCTTTTAATGCCATTATCTCAACCCGATGAGAGAAAATTAACCCACACCCGAGTAGTTACCTGCCACGGATATGAACGGGCTGATAATTTATGGGATATCGAAGGTAGAATTGTCGATACCAAGCCATACGCCTTTCCCAACAAGGATCGCGGCGGACAAATTAAAGCCGACGAACCATTACACGATATGTCGATCCGCCTCACGATTGATAAGGAACTAAAAATACGCGATGCCGAAGCGGTGATTGACGACTCGCCTTACAACTATTGCAAATGCGTCACGCCGATTATCGAACAATTAATTGGCATGCAGATCGCTCCGGGGTGGACACTCAAATCTAAAGCTGCGATGGGGGCTAATCGGGGATGTACCCATCTAACCGAATTACTCGGACCCATAGCAACAACGGCAATACAGACAATTTTTAGCAAAAAACAGGAGCGCGATAATAACAGTGCGAATAAACACAGGAAATTATCGCCCTCTTTTATCGGTAGCTGTCATTCCTATGCGGCCGACAGCCCCGTCGTTAAAGAACACTGGCCTGAGCAATATCGGGCGTAAGTAAATTCCTACATATATTACCGCGTGACGCTGTATTGCATCACGCGTTCATCTGGCATCATGATGCTACTTATCAATCAGGGAAGAAAAATGAGCCATTCACTAGTTTTAAATGAACCGAGTACAACGCAGTTATTAATCGATAAATTAAACCTGGCCATCGATGAAACCAGGCTGGTGCGTAGAATCATGGATATGAATCATCGGGCAGAAAATATTGAGTTAACAACCGGCGCTTCAATGCGCACCTGGCATTTACGCGAAGAAGTTAAAATTCTTGAAACTGAATTAGTTTTGATCAGAGACAGAAAACAATTCTGTTAACAGGGTTTCGGCACATTTGCTTTCTTGGAGTCTGTCGGACTTAGGATAAATCTCGGTAACTGCTCCTGCGTTACTCTACCACCTGCATCCATGCAGGCGTACTGCGGAAAAGCCATTTTGGCCAGATTTTTCTATCCATTTCGTTTATGTATAGGAATACGGTATGCCGGTTTTGCAGGAGCAAAAACCGGTAAATATGAATAACTATTCGCCTCAATCGATAGAAAAATCTGACTCAAAACGGTTTTCCCTCGACAATTGCGTCCTGCATTGTTCTACTACCGTACATCCTGTACATATCGCTACGATCGCCTAAAGCGCCTACTGTTGGTACCTAAGTCCGACAGACTCCTAGGCTTTACTCTATCCGCGTATTAATGTTAGTTTCGCGGATTCAATAACTCAGCGGGCATTGTGTGTTTTATAAAACCGATCAACACCATGGCTTACCTCACGATCCATTCAAAAGCTGCATTGTGCCGAGACCCATCGCCTGGGTCAGTTCTATCCATCCAAATGGTGCAATTAACCTGGCGCCATTCAGTTTTTTTAATGCCCTCGCCAGTGACCCACCTCTGATAATGATTTCGTTTACCGGATACCACGAACATGGCGGCGAAAAAGACAGCTTGTTTAATATCAAAAGTAGTGGTGAATTCGTGGTTAATATCGTTCCGCTGGCACTAAAGGACGCTATGAATATCACCACCGCGTCTGTCGACCATGAAATCGACGAACTGGCGTTAGCCGGGCTCACTACCGAAGCGTCAGAATTGGTAAAACCACCACGCGTAATGGAATCACCAATCAATATGGAGTGCGAGTTTTATCAGGAAATAAAGTTACCCTGTACTCTGCCAGACAGTATCAATACCACCATCATCGGTAAAGTATTAGGCATTAATATCAAACAGGAGGCACTTACCGATGGCATGATCGATATATCCAAAATCAAGCCGCTAGCGAGGCTGGGCTACAATCAGTACACAGCCGTCGATAATGTATTTACCATGAACCGGTCAGTAGAGCTGGAAACCCCTTAATCTTCGTTGCCTGACTCGAGGCGTTGCTGAAATTCGGTTGAGATATCGCTGGAGTATTTTGCTAAACCATTTTTTAAAAAATGCTCTCGCATCGGATGGCCGTTACCACCGCTGGCATACATATCCGATTCTGGCGTAGGGTGCTCAACAATCGGCCAATGACCAGCTTGAAGATCGGCGCCCTCGGCTACAATATCCAGCGGATCATCTTCACTGATTGCCGGAAATTGGAGTATATCCATGAATTGCCAGGTCGCCTCCAGCGGAATATTATTAACCGGATCATAAAAATAAATTGACCAGAAAATGCCATGATCCACCGCACCTTCTACTTCAATATCTGCCGCTTCAAGTTTATCCTTAAGGGCGAATAAGTCTTTTCTGCTATCAACTGTAAATGAAACATGATCAAATCCGAGCGGCAAATTAGTTCGGTCTCCGGGGAATTTCCTGTTCATCACAGATGCCCCATCGTATTCGAAAAACGCTACATGAGTAACACCGTCAGGAAACTGAAAAAAATAATGCCGATAACCATCATGCCCTATTCCGGCGCTCAGCTTAAGATTCAACATATCACGATAAAAACGAATCGTTTTCACCATGTCGCAGGTGATAAACGCGAGGTGGTTAATACCTTTCAAGTTCATGTCGGTAATCCCGGGTCGATTTTAATTGATTATAGGCCGATGCAGGTAATAAGGAAAAGGCAGGTATTCGACTGGACTGCTGGTTAATCGGACAAAGACTTCAGGCCACCGATTGTTTCTTTCACTTCTTCAGTCAATTGATCCCCACTACCTTCTGGGGCGAAGAACCAGATAAGAATCCAGCCTAATACTATGATAACTGCCGCATTTTGGAGAAAAGACGTGGCTTTCTCACCCGACTTCAGGCCGTCGACCCAGTCTCGATTTGTTTTATAGATGCGATAAAAAAATCCAACGATTTTAAAAAATAATTCGTAGAGAAATTTTATCCATATCAGAAAAGGTTTTAACACGATTTGTCCCAGGTGATTGGTTGGCTGAATTCTCAAAAGCAGGATTTGTTTTTGACATTCATAGGCGGCAATTTTACAGTTATTCTTCACTAAATTACCTTATACTTTTATTCTGCTCGATATTCCATAAACCAGGAACTCTACTCGTGTAATCTACTGCTGCTACTCCGCCAGAAACATATAATTGACCCTATTCCACAACCTCACGCGCTATTTCGTCGAGCATATTCTCTACTGCCAGCAGCGATGAATCCTGATTGCCACTGGAAGTCAGCTTACGGTAACTGATATTAATAGTTCCCGGGTTTTGGTGAGTTTCATAGACGGTCAAAATATAGGGGCAATAACCGACGTTACGAATATCAGACTCCATAGTCTTTCTCGAAAGCACCGCGGAACAGAAAACCAGATATTCGGCTTTCAGGTATAAAGGCTTACCACCAACGTCTTTACGAGTACGCTTTAGCATCGCACTGGGGTGACCATTATAGTCGATGACGTAGCCCTGTCCGATTATTGCATCGACCAAATCCTGCCTGACATCTGCAAACTCGCCTGTTGTTTGATAAATTTTCAGATCAGGATTTCCCCCGCCAAATACTAAGGACGCGCTAATTAATGTAACAAATAAGATGGCTATATTAATGGTCGATTTCATACGTAGACCTGGGTATTTTATGGGCCGGAAAAAGCTTCAATCTCGGCTCATTGATCAGTCGGAAAACAGGGCTATAAAATCTGATAATTTCATTAACAAATATCCCAGAACAAAGCAGCCAAATGACAGGGGTACGGCTAAAAACCAGCGGACAACCCGGTGAAGCCCTAACCATGAACCGGGATCAAGCACCCAGGAATAAAACTGATAGGGCGTGTACTCGAGAAAAATTCGAAACTGAAAGGGCGTCCAACCACCTTTATACAGATAAAGAAATATCTGGTAGCCGATCACAGCCAGGCTAGTCAGAACCAGTAATATACCTACCAGGTAAATGGTGCCGGAAAAAAATTTGTCTTTAATTCTGCTTAATTTCTTTGTGACAGAATCCGCCATGCCGAATATTCCTCTGCGTAAAATCGTCAGGTTTTAAAAATTTTCATCAAACTATTTTGCACTTGATTCGCTTAAACTGCAAAAATCACTAATTTGCTTCACCGTCCAGGTAAACACTCAGTAAACTTTCTAAAATAATATTTACAAGCCTGTGCCTAATCAACCAATGGTTAGCCGCGTAATCTGAGCCCTCTATCATTTAACCCGGTAACAGGAGTCGATTATGCCTAATAAACCATCACCAAAGAACCAAACAAAGTTTAATTTTTCACTTCGCGCATTAGTCATTGCAGGGCTGAGCGTACCACTGGCAGCAATACCGCAGACAGGGTTAGCAAACGGTATTAACAAAAATGGAAATATGCAATTAACCCTGCAGCAGGGAAAACGAAATCTCCTGCCCTTCGTTAACCAAAAAACCAGGATCCCGAAAATTCAGCTGGCCATAATACTTGATACCAGCAATAGTATGGATGGTTTAATCGATCAGACACGCAATCAACTGTGGCAAGTGGTCAATGAGTTTTCCGCTGCCCGGCAAGATGGCGTTGTTCCTGTTCTGGAAATCGCTTTATTTGAATACGGTAATGACAGCAATACTAAAAGTTCCGGATATGTGCGAATGTTGAACGAATTTACACGAGAATTAGATAAAGTGTCAGAGGGCCTGTTTTCGCTCACTACCAATGGCGGAAGTGAATATTGTGGTTTTGCGATCGAAACCGCAGTCAATGACTTGCAGTGGAGCCGTTCTAACACAGATATTAAATCCATATTTATTGCAGGTAACGAAGCTTTCACCCAGGGACCTGTCGATTTTCACATGGCAGTTAAACTTGCCAGTCGCCAGGGCATTTCAATTAATACCATCCATGCCGGTGGCTATCAAAAAGGTATAGCACACGGATGGCAAACGGGAGCGATGCTGGCAGGTGGTGACTATATGAGCATCAATGCGAATCAGCAGGTCGTTCACATAGTCGCACCACAAGATGCGAAGATTAACGAACTCAACACTCAACTCAACCAGACTTACCTACCCTATGGCAGTAAAGGCGCCGACAAGCTGCAACGCCAGGAGGAACAAGATGCATTAAGTAGTGAGATATCCATAGGATTACTGGCGAAGAGAGCCAAATCGAAATCCTCCTCTTTCTACAGCAACTCTAATTGGGATTTAGTCGACGCACTCAACAACGGTGAAGTTGACAAAGACGCACTGCTGCAAATAGAAGATGCCGAACTACCTGAACCGATGAAAAGCCTGTCATCAAAAGAGAGAATTGATTATGTAATCGAAAAAGCACGACAGCGTGAAATGATTAAACAGGAAATTACCGAATTAAGTGAGTTAAGAGCAGCCTTTGTAGCTGAGGCGAAACGAGAACAATTTGCAGCGTCACCTGCCATAAGCGATGCTTTGACCAGCGCCATTAAAAAGCAGGCGAAACAAAAGGATTTTGTGTTTGAAAAATAAGAAGGGATTCCTGTAGTATCAAGTAATTTTCAGTTTTCTGGAAACCCTCTGTTACTGTCTGATGCGAACTACGCCGACTTGAGAAATCAACAAACCCAGTTATCGAAGAAGCCATTCAGGCAGCCGATTCGAATGACTGGGCTCTCTATATGGAGATTATGGGCGGTCCTTGCACCGGACGGTCACACTACCCAATCTGGTTGATGATGTGCCACACAGACCGATATAACGAATACGAGGAGCCAGTCCTTGAATTTGTCGTTGGCGTGGTATCAGCCAGTGACTATGAAGTTTCGCGGGAACATGTTTGGGAAAAGAAACTTAAATCCGCTGACTCTGAAAAATTTTACGCTGCAAGTGATTGCGGTCACCTGGAGTTCTGTCAATAACTGTACAGACTCTATATTCCGAACATATAAAACCAT
>CAXMRQ010000074.1:0-3099 GCA_964196115.1 uncultured Gammaproteobacteria bacterium | reverse complement strand
AAAGCCATTTTGAGTCAGATTATTCTATCGATTGAGGCGAATAGTCATTCATATTTAACGAAATGGATAGAAAAATCTGGCCAAAATGGCTTTTCCGCAGTAGATTTATCCTAAGTCCGACAGACTCCTAGCCCGAAAAATTCATAAATCATGCACAATCTCACTTGCCTATTGATTCCACAAGAAATAGTTCCTCAGTCGCTCGGAATCAATAATACGACTCTTCTTCGGATATTTCCTCGTGGAATCAATATACTGCGCGATCTTTGCGCAGATTTATTAAATTTCCGGGCTAGGTAATCGACATGTATATTCAGGTGCAGGAAGAAGATTTTAATATCGCCGAAGTGAATCGACGTTTATGTGCTGTTCGAAGCGATATCGGCGCTATCGCCAGCTTTATTGGGCTGGTGCGTGATATGCCGCAGAATCGGCTACACAGCATGACACTCGAGCACTATCCGGGTATGACCGAAAAATCGCTGGTCAAAATCGTTGAGACCGCACAGCAACGCTGGGATATTCTCGATGCCGCAATTATCCATCGTGTCGGAGATTTAAAACCGTCAGATCAGATAGTGCTGGTAAGCGTAGTATCGGCGCATCGCAAAGCTGCATTCGCCGCCTGCGAATTTATGATGGACTATCTCAAAACCGATGCGCCTTTCTGGAAAAAAGAGACTGGTGAGCAGGGAGAAAGTTGGGTTGAGGCGAAAGCGGGTGATAGTGAAGCCAGGGATAAATGGTAAACTGGCAGTTTTACCGCGAATCTCGCAATTCCGATTTTGTCATTTCCTGAAAAATTTCTAATAAGGGACAGACCAGAATGGTGCTAAGTTAAGCCAAAATTCCTGATACAATCGCGCCTTATTTATTTGACCAGAAAAGCGCAGTTCGATGGATGTATCCCACCTGCTAGATTCTCTAAATGATCGCCAGCGCGAAGCGGTGAGTGCCGAGCCGGGGCCGCTATTAATATTGGCGGGGGCGGGTAGTGGTAAGACACGGGTATTAACGCATCGTATCGCCTGGGTCTGTGAAGTCGGGGGGTTATCACCGTTTGCTGTACTGGCGGTGACTTTCACCAATAAGGCCGCCAGTGAAATGCGTAAGCGGGTTGAAGCCCTGCTGGGTATATCGGCCGGCGCGATGTGGGTCGGCACCTTCCACGGTCTGGCACATCGAATGTTGCGCGCCCACTGGGAGGCCGCTAAATTGCCGCAAACCTTCCAGATACTCGACAGTGATGATCAGTTGCGCATGGTCAAGCGGGTGACTAGGCAGCTCGAACTCGACGAGGCCAACTGGCCGTCAAAACAGGCGCAATGGTATATCAACCATAATAAAGATGAGGGCTTGCGGCCCGCCCATATCGACCCTGGTCAAGACCATATCCAGCAGAAATTGTTAGCCATTTACCGATTGTACGAGGAGCTTTGCCAGCGCGCGGGGGTGGTTGATTTTGCCGAATTACTACTGCGATCACTGGAGTTAATTCGCGACAGGGACGATTTACGCGAGCATTACCAGCGTCGTTTTCAGCATATTCTAGTGGACGAATTTCAGGATACGAATGCGATTCAATATGCCTGGTTACGCCTTCTCGCAGGCAGCCAGACACCGGTATTCGTGGTCGGTGACGACGATCAGTCAATTTATGGCTGGCGTGGTGCGCGTATCGAGAATATTCAGCACTTCGAGAAGGACTTTGGCGGTACTAACATCATCCGTCTCGAACAAAACTACCGTTCCACCGCAGTTATATTAAAAGCAGCAAACGCGTTAATCGCCAACAACAAAGGCCGCATGGGAAAAAAGCTCTGGACCCAGAGTGAAGACGGTGAACCGATCATGTACTACTCGGCCTATAACGAAAGGGACGAGGCGAGATTCGTCGTTGACCGCATTCAACACTGGGTCGACCAGGGGAACAGGCGTAATGATATAGCGGTTTTGTACCGCTCCAATGCACAGTCGCGCCAGTTTGAGGAAGCACTGGTGACGCGCGGGATTCCCTACCGTGTGTATGGTGGATTACGATTTTTCGAACGCGCCGAGGTGAAAGACACTCTCGCCTACCTGCGTATGCTGGCGAATCCTTTAGCCGACCATGCATTTGACCGCAGCGTTAATCATCCGCCGCGTGGCATTGGCCAGAAATCGATAGACCTGATTCGCGAATACGCCAAACAGCATTCGGTTTCGTTGTGGAATGCCGCCATTGGCTTGCTCGAATCGGCCCAGATGACGCCACGCGCGACCACTGCCCTGCAAACTTACATCGACCTGATACGCGATATGCAACAGGGTCTCGAGCTGTTAAGCCTGTCGGAACAGATCAATCTTTGCATCGAGCGTAGCGGACTCAAGATGCATTTCGAAAAAGACAAAACAGAGAAGGGTGAGTCACGACTGGAAAACCTGCAGGAACTGGTCGGCGCGGGCAAAGGCTTTGCGATTGATGTCGAAATAGAAGATGAAAACATGAGTACGCTTGACGCTTTCCTCGCCCACGCGGCGCTCGAAGCGGGCGAAGGTCAGGCCGATGAATGGGAAGATTGCATCCAGTTAATGACTTTGCATTCAGTCAAAGGACTAGAATTCCCACTCGTTTTCCTGGTCGGCATGGAAGAGGGTTTGTTTCCCCACCAACGCTCAGCCGAAGAACCAGGACGCATGGAAGAAGAGCGCCGTCTGTGTTATGTCGGAATCACGCGTGCGCGCGAACAGCTAGTAGTTACCAGCGCCGAGGTACGCCGACTTTACGGTAACGAGAGTTACAATATTGTATCGAGGTTTATTCGCGAAATTCCGCCCGAGTTCATGCAGGAAATCAGGCCAAAGGCGCAATTTTCGAAGCCAGTCTATCAAACAGCCGAAAGATACGGCCAACGTGAAGCCGAGGAAGATACCGGGCTATTTGTCGGCCAACACGTAAGTCATGCCAAGTTTGGCAGCGGGGTAATATTAAACCTGGAAGGTCAGGGGTCGGAGTCGCGGGTGCAGGTTAATTTTGAGGATGCTGGGAGTAAGTGGTTGATGGCTAGTATGGCCAATCTGCAGTCGGCTTAGATTGCTTTGTTGCCGTAGGGTGCAATA
>CAXMRQ010000073.1:0-18249 GCA_964196115.1 uncultured Gammaproteobacteria bacterium | reverse complement strand
GCCCAATCGGCAGCAAGTCATGGGTTTAATGCGCCAGTGCGGAGCGAGCCGCCGTATCCGCTGCATTTTGCTCAGGTCAATGAGATGGATGGATTTTTTATTAGTGGTCGCGAAGCTGATGCCGATTTCTCATGGCAAAAGCTAGAGGGTGCCGAAGTGGTTATGTTTAAAGGCGGCCAACCTAACGCGATGTTCCGCTATGCCTGTCATAAGGCCGGAATAGATTACGATAAAATTGTCATGATCGCCCCGGGCGGCCCGGATGATATCGACAAAACCTTCAGAGACGGCAAGGGTCAATATGTTCAACAACAGGGGCCTTATCCACAACAACTCGAAGTTGAAGGTCTGGGCAATATCGTGGCCCAGGTTGGCCCGCTAATCGGCCCCTGTGCTTTTTCCAGCCTGGTGGCCTCGCGCGATTGGCTCGAAACCGATATGGCCAAGGCGTTTACCCGGGCTTACGCGAATGCGCGCCGTTATTTAAACGAAACATCAGCTAAAGAAATAGCTGCGGCAGAAAAACCGTTCTTCCCTGCTATCGATCAGACGGCGCTGGAAAATTGTATTGCAACCTATCAACAACTGGGTTGCTGGACGCCGCATGTGGAGATTACGCGCGAAGCTTTTGAAGTGACGCTGGACGTTTTCCAGTATACCGGTGGAATCAGTGAACGAGTTCCTTATGAAATGGTTTGTGCTCTACCACCAAAATATTAGATAAAGCTGTAGCGACAGACTGCTAAAACGCCCCGTCTCGTTTAAGCGCCATATACTCGCTGATCAAAGCGGAGTGCATATAAGCTGGCTACAGATATGCTACGATGTTTAAGCAAACCACAGGATACCTCCCACTCAATAAATGTACTGTAAAAGCCTGCCATCGCCAAGATGAACCCCGCGAAAAGCGGCCATTTGTTTGACCAATTCTAGAGAAATATCATGATAGAAAACAATAATCGCAAGGATTTCTCGTTTACCGGTACTGCAACAGAGTTTTTTGGCATCTGGATAGTCAATATATTATTAACTATTTTAACACTCGGGTTCTATACACCCTGGGCAAAAGTTCGAACCAATCGTTATTTTTATGGGCATACCCATGTTGCCGGGTTTAACTTTGATTACCTTGCCTCGCCCATCACGATACTAAAAGGTTATTTAATAGCCGTTGTTTTATTTATCATCTACATCGTTGTTTCGACCTTCGCACCCGGTTCCGAAATAATATTTTTTTTATTATTGATGATTGCCTTACCATTCATTGTTGTACGGGCGATGGCTTTTCGGTTGCGCAATACGGCTTATCGCAATTTACGCTTCCGGTTTGATCGGCAGTACGCCCAGGCGGCGTGGGTTTACCTCGGAATTGGAATTCTGATTCCACTCACCCTTGGATTGATTTTCCCCTATTTTTCCTACCGCACTAACAAATTCCTAATCGCCAACGCGGGGTATGGAAGAAGTCGTTTTTCATTCGAATCTGGTGCCGGTGCTTTCTATAAAATCTACCTGATAGCACTGGGAATATTGATAGGGGTCGGTATTGTCGTTGCGATAGTTATGATGCCAGTGATAATGCAGATGCAAACCGCGATGGAGCAGGCTGCACAAAGCGGGGTCGAGCCAGACCCGGCAGCCATGGGTGCGGCGATGGCAGGAATGCCGGTGTTAATATATTTTCTGGTATTACTACTGTATTTTGGTGTTTTTATCTATATTCGTACCGCGATAGCAAATTTAGTATGGAACAACGTAACCCTGGATGGCCGGCATAAATTTGAAAGCAGCCTGAAGCTAGGGCGAATGGCCTGGATTATTTTTTCTAACATGGTCGTTATTGCACTTAGCTTAGGCCTGATGATCCCCTGGAGCAGGGTTCGTATGGTACGTTACCGCATGAACACCCTGTGCCTGATTCCCGAGGGTGATCTCGATACATTTATTGCGGCAAAGGCCGAGGAAGAATCTGCCCTCGGTGAAGAAATGGGTGATGTATTTGATATGGATATCGGCGGCATTGGGTGAACCTCGAGGTAATCTGGCACGACGGTAAAACATCCAGGGCGTACGAGGCCAGTCTAGATTTCAATGAAACCGGCTTTGTGCGCTTGAGCGCGGACAACATTAGTCTGCGATATGCATTAAGTGACATACGTAGCACCGAACCTGTAGGTAAATTAAAGCCAAAAATTTATTTTCCTGACGGTTCGAGCTGTGAGCTTTCAGATTTATCGGCGATTCACCCATACCTTCCAAAATCCTCCCGACTTTTCGAATTTATCCATCGCTGTGAATCGAAATTTATTTATGCCGTAGGCGTGGCGGTATTATCGGTCGGGATATTTTCCTTTTTGATTTTATACGCGGTGCCCGAAATGGCGCGCCAGATTGCCAATCAATTACCTCCATTAATAGAGAAATCACTGGGCCGGGAATTACTCGAAACCCTGGATCGAATCGTTTTTGAAGAATCCAGCTTGACCGAGGATCGGCAGGCACATTTATCCTCAAAGTTCCTGAAATCCATTGAGGTTATGGACAGTACAACCGAGTATCAAATTTTATTTAGAAGCAGTCCAAAAATGGGTGCTAACGCGCTGGCGCTACCTTCTGGCATTATCATATTTACCGATGAAATAGTGGAACTGGCAAAATCAGATGATGCGTTAATTGGTGTGCTGGCGCATGAGGTTGGCCATATCGAGCAACATCATTCTATTCGTCATGTATTGCAGGATTCAGTTGTGGCTTTGCTGCTGGTGACGATTACCGGCGATATATCGTCGATTAGTTCTATCGGGGCTGCCTTGCCAACATTGATGGTACAACTAAAGTTCTCCCGGGAGTTTGAGGCGGAAGCCGATGATTTTGCGATTCGGTATCTCATCAAAAACAATATTTCTACCGAGCCCCTGTTAGAGTTATTAAAAAGTCTTGATGCGGAGTATGGTGAGGAAGATTCTATGGTTAGTAATTATTTTTCTTCCCATCCGGCAACTATCGAGCGCATTAAGAAACTTAAGCATAGATAGATAAAGTTTTCGTATTACTGTCGAATCTTATATCCTTCTGATTGGTTCAGGTTATTGTTGTCCAGAGCTGCGCTGGCAGACTCGATACCCGCTAAATAAACTGTAAAGGCCCGGTTAATATAGTAATCTGTTGCTGGAAACCTACCCATGTACATTTTAATTTCAGCAGATGGTACGCTTTCACTGGAAGATATCGATAATATGAATGGATTTTCTATTGTCGGAAATAGCGATCTGACCCGGTCATCGGTATTCTCGGCAATGTCAATCCAGGCCGGGGAGGGCCACTACTGGATCGATATTGATTCGGTGATTAATCTTTCGTCTCGACGCGGGGATCAACCGTGGATCGACGATTTCTGGGATATGCTCAGAAAAGCTGAACCCTATGGATATGCGGATCTAGTCAATAAACGTATCAAGGCACATGTCGAAACGGAGTAATAAACCGAATTAACCATAATGACGGCTTAAAGCCATCTCGGTTTCTGCTACAACTCCCTTCTAATTTATGGAGATGGATATGAAAATTAAAAGTTTAAAGCGCATCTTTCAATTGATCCTGGGAATAGCATTATTGATTCCCGTAGTCAGTTTCCCGGATCAAACCGACGCACGACTCGATGCATTATTCGCGACGTTAAAAACTGGCGAGAATAAAACTGTGTCGCAGGAGGCGGAGCTCAATATTTGGGCAATCTGGTTCGAAAGTGGAAATGAAGAAATTGATAACCTGATGGAAGAAGGCGGTGCGGCAGTGCAATCCCAGCAACTGGCACAGGCCGAGGAAATCTATTCGAGGGTAGTCAAACTGGCCCCTGAATTTTCCGAAGGCTGGAACCGTCGGGCTACGGTTAGATATTATCAGAATGACTACAGGGGATCGTTGCAGGACATACGACAAACCCTGGCGTTAGAGCCGCGTCACTTCGGTGCGGTCTGGGGCCTTGGCATGATACTCGGGTGGGATCGCGATTATAGCGGTGCGATCACGGCATTTGAACGTTTACTGGAAATTAACCCGCACGCACGCGATGCGAAACCGCGCATTGAATTATTAAAGCAGGAGCTATCCCAAAGTTCTGTTTGAGCTGACGCCGCGTTAAAGTTGGGTTTTTTCCAGCAGCTTTACCCCCTGTTCGTCGACGATCTGTCTGCCCTTCGATAGTGAGTGATCAATGGCTGCCTGTTGGTCGCTATTTTCATCTGCCCGAATGAATCTTACGCGGCGGACTTCGCCTTCTACTTCGCCGCTGATATAACCAGCGGTTCGATATTTTCCACCCTCATCAATGGGTGCGGCTTCGATTGAAAATTCTTTGTACTGAACGGGCTCGGATAATGCCTCAGCCTTTTTTAATCCCCCCTGTCCACTACCGAAAACTGATTTAAAAAATTTTCCTAACCCCATAGTTTGTTTCCTCAACTGCTTGCAGGTGTTCGATCATATCAGACTATAACGCCCGGATTAAGCTGACTTGTTTAGAATGGTCTTTTAATGTAGTTTCTGGACCCACCTAACAAAAAGGGCGGTCGATATGAAAGCGGTGACTTCAAAGCTTACGATAAAAAATATAAGCGAAGAAGAGTGGCAATTGCGACAGAATCTGGCGGCCTGTTATCGACTATTTGTTCATTACGGATGGACGGATTTAATATTCACCCATCTGAGCGCAAGAGTGCCTGGACATCCCGATCAATATCTTATCAATCCCTACGGCCTGCTGTTCCATGAAATCACCGCGAGTAGTTTAATCAAGGTCGATTTTGACGGCAATGTGCTGGCTGGAGATTATCCTTTTAATGACGCCGGGCACGCGATTCATAGTGCCGTTCTTAAGGCCAGGCCTGATGTCAATGCGGTATTACATAGTCATACGCGGGCTGGCATGGCGGTCTCCTGCATGGACTGTGGTCTTTTACCACTGACCCAGCAGGCTAACGAGATCGGTGGTATCGTCAGTTATCATCGATACGCTGTCGCCACCGATAACGAAGAAGAATGCACAAAACTGGGCGAGGACATCAGCGATAAGGTACTGATGATCATGCACAACCATGGTTTGCTTTCTACTGGTCGTAGCGTTGCAGAAGCCTTCTACTATCTATACACGCTGGAAAATGCCTGTAAGGTGCAGGTCGATGTACTGGCCTCGGGCGCCAAAATAATACAGCCTAAACCCGAAGCGATAAAGGAGTTGAATGATTACGGAAACCCTCCCAAAGATGCCCCGGGGGACTATGTTAATCGTTCCTGGGAGGCTGTCATCCGGATGCTGGATGCGAAAGATGCCTCGTATAGAGATTAAGGTTTAAACACAGACCATTCTGAATTACCTGTCCATTTTTCGGATGCGCATGAAATAATAACCGCATATTCTGTACCTCCATTGTTATTTACCAAATGTAGGTTTTGAATCATGTCTGTTAATTTTCAATTTGTAGCCCTCGATAAATCTGAATTTGTATCCTTTTCTGATTTCACTGATGAAGAATTATCTAACTTTAATGCCAGGTGGGTGGTAGCCGATGCTAACCCGGGCTACCCCTGTCGAGTGTCCTTACAAAATGCGGAAATTGGAGAGCGTGTTTTAGCGATTTCGTATTGTTTTCAAAATGCGGATTCGCCTTATCGCGCATCAGGGCCAATATTTGTCAGGGAAATAGCTGAGACTGCCAGGCCTTCCATTAACGAAATTCCAAAGATGCTAATCGATAGCCTGCTATCGGTTAGGGCATATAATTCTACCAATTCATTGATTGCATCAGATGTAGTCGAGGGGGCTAATTTAGAATCGGTTATTGCTAGCCAGCTTTCCGACGACTCAGTCGACTACCTGCATGTCCATTATGCCAAACATGGATGCTTTAATAGTGTTGTTTGCCGCGTCTGACAAATTGTGTGCCTAAAATTCGATATGCTGGCCCATATCGGCACACTGCAGGTAAGTTGACCACCACGTTCGGAAGCTAGCGGAGATCCGATAAAGGGTAATGGGTTCCTCAGCGCCAATCGGGCACACAAAATAGCAAACGAGTAGAATTTGACAGGGGAGTTTCGAAGATGTATTGTAATAATAATTCGTTCGTACGACCGATAAAATAATTCGAGGATAAATATTAATGGCACATGTCTCCGCAGTAAAAGTTCTGGCGACAAAGTCAGGCATTTTAGACGCTGCGAAACAAATACTTCAAACCCAGGGTTATTCCGGCCTTACGACTAGAAATGTGGCTGCAAAGGCTGGGGTTCCACTAAGCCAGATTCAATATCACTTCGGTTCTAAGGAAGGTATGTTACTGGCACTGTTTGAGTTTATGAATACTCAGTTGCTGGATCGACAGGACGCGATGTTCAACGAACAGAGTCTCACCCTATCGCAACAGTGGGATCTGGCCTGCGATTATCTTGATGCCGATATTGATTCCGGCTATGTACGGGTATTGCAGGAGTTGATGGCGGCAGGCTGGTCTAACCCCGGAATTGGCAAGGTAGTGTGCGAGGGCATCTTAAGCTGGAACAAGCTGTTAACAGACCTTGCAGAAAAAGCACTACAGTCATTTGGAACGCTAGGTCCATTCACACCACAAGACCTGGCTGCGTTGGTGGGCTCTGCCTTCATTGGCGCTGAGTCCAGGCTTCTCTTAGGACTTGAGGATCAGGGTGTGTCGTTACGGCACTCTTTGCGACGGTTTGGCGACATCATTCGTATATTTGAAGATCAGGCTAACAGGGGGAAATATTAATGCGCGCAAAACTACCAATAAAGGAAGGTGATATCGACCGAGACGGTATAAACATCCATTACGAAGTTTATGGCGAAGGCGATCAAACCATTCTTTTCATCCCTACCTGGTCGTTGCTTCACTCACGTGCCTACAAAGCTCAAATTCCGTACTTTAGTGAGCATTTCCGTTGTATTACCTACGATCCTCGTGGCAATGGCAAGTCAGACCGACCTACCGACCCGCAGGCCTATCAACTGAAAGACTATGTTGACGATGCCCTGGCTGTTATGGAAGTGACGGGTACAGACAAAATTATCGCCTATGGCCTGTCAGCGAGTAGTCTGGTAGCAGCTGCAGTCGCAGCTTATTACCCAGAGCGAGTCGAAGCCTTGATCTCAGTAGGCACAAACTCACCTCTCGCTGCGACTTATGAGTACAAGACGTATGGCAGTTATGATATTGAACGCGAAAATCATCAGGGTTGGCAGAAATTTAGCCGGAGCTATTGGCGCGAGGATTACGCCGACTTCATTGACTTCTTTTCTCGACAGGTCTTTAACCAACCCCATTCTACCAAACAAATTGAAGACACTATTCAGTGGGCGAGTGAAACTGATGCCGAAGTTCTAATTGCCACGATGGAGGCCGACAGCGAAGGTGATCTCGTAATGGATGAAACAGCCTACCGGCGAGTTCTTTGCCCAATGTTTATAATCCACGGCGATCAGGACAAATGTGCTCCTCTAGAAGTCGCGCAATTTGTTGCGGAATTAACGGGTTGCGAATTGGCCATCATCCCGGGAGCCGGGCATAATCCTTCCGGACGCTATCCGGCTAAAATCAATACGATGATACGGGATTTTCTGGCAAAGCATCTGGGTACCTGGAAGCCAGAACAAAAACGACGTGTCAAAAATGGAAAAAGAGCCCTTTATCTCTCATCTCCTATCGGACTCGGGCATGCCCGCCGTGATCTGGCAATTACACAGGAATTACGCAAGCTACATCCTGATCTCTCGGTCGACTGGTTGTCGCAGGACCCGGTTACGCGTTTTCTGGATGCTAATAACGAGGCGATTCACCCAGCCAGTGCCAAACTCGCCAATGAATCCTCGCATATCGAAAGTGAATCAGGAGAGCACGACCTGAACGCGTTTCAGGCACTACGCAATATGGATGAAATTCTGATCGCTAACTTCATGGTATTCCAGGAAGTAGTCGAACAACAGGACTACGACCTCGTCATCGCCGACGAAGCCTGGGACGTCGATCACTACTGGCACGAACATCCAGAATTGAAGAAAGCGCAGGTTGCCTGGTTTACTGATTTCGTCGGTTGGGTACCAATGCCCGGGGGTGGCGATCACGAAGCCTTTTTGACCACCGACTATAACGAAGAAATGATCGGGCACGTCGAAGGACATCCAGATTTACGAGATCGAGCTATCTTTGTCGGCAACCCCGAAGATATTATCCCACATAGCTTTGGTAAAGACCTGCCCAACATGCGCGACTGGATTCCAGGGCATTTCGATTTCTGTGGCTATGTTCTGGGTGGGCACCCGACACAGTTTGGGTCAAAAGAAGAGCTTCGGGCTCGTTTTGGTTACCACGAGGATGAAAAGATATGCATAGTGACCGTCGGTGGTTCTGGTGTCGGTGGCGCACTGATTCGGCGCATACTCGACGCCTACCCGATCGCCAAGCGACATATTCCAGAATTGCGCATGATCGTGGTTACTGGTCCGAGATTGAATCCGGACGCCTTCGATCTACCTAATGGAGTCGAAGCCCGTGCATTCGTACCCGACCTTGATCGTCACCTGTATGCCTGTGACCTTGCTCTGGTGCAGGGTGGACTCACGACCTCGATGGAACTTGCCGCCGCAGGTACACCATTTCTTTACTTTCCGTTGAAAAACCATTTCGAACAAAACTTCCATGTTGCGCACAGACTCGATCAGTATAATGCGGGCCGAAAAATGATATTTTCCGAAAGCAGTCCTGATCACATAGCGCAGGCAATGGTAGAAGAAATCGCACAACCTGGAGCATTCAGACCCGTCGAAGCAAACGGCGCGGCCCGTGCAGCGAGCATGCTATCTGAATTGCTGTGAAGGCATGACTTGAATAAGTTAGTCAATCGAGTATGCGATTCAATAATAAAGCACTAGAAAAGCGCCGAATGGCTATGATCGGCACAGCTGTCATCCATGACAATAACCCGGGCTCACCAAAAGCAGGCTCCTGGGGTGAATAGCAGTTTCCAAAGAGCTAGGATCGCAGATACGAAGCACCATTCACATCGATAATACAACCGGTCATAAATGGCGGCGCATCAAAGGCAAGAAAGGCGATGGTTTTGGCAATTTCTTCTGGTTGCGCCACCCGGCCCATGCTGCTTTGATTTCTAATGCTGTCACCTTCGGGTGATTCTAGCGTTTTTTTCGCCATTTCAGTTTCGACGAAGCCCGGCGCGACCGTATATACGTATACAGATTTCGGCCCAAGTGCCTGTGCCAGCGACTGCCCCATCGCGTTCATACCAGCTTTCGAGGCGCCGTACCAGGGCATTTGAGGTTCACCTCGAAATGCACCGCGAGATGACACATTGACGATTCGGCCACCGCCGCGAGCGATCATTTTTTGGGCCGCGCAAAAACTTAAATTGGCCGCGCTAGTAAGGTTGGTATCGACGATGCGCTGCCAGGTTTTCTGCCAGGTTGCATAATCGATATCGACAATATGATGGCGTTGCGATACGCCTGCATTATTGACCAGCACATCCAGGCCATCGAGCTCATCGTCTGCCTTATCAATTAGCTGCTTTACTGCTTCAGGATCGGTGATATCGCACTGATAAAGATTATGACCCGTACCGGGAAATGCCTTTAAGGTTGCTTCGGCTCGATCACGATTATTGTGATAGTGGATGCCGATGGTGGCGCCTTTGCGGGCGCATTCGATGGCCGCAGCCTGGCCAATGCCACCAGATGCCCCGGTTATCAATATAGAAGTCTTCGAAGTCATAGTTTATTTACTCGCGTGGATACTACTTGAAGTTCCGAATATACCAGACATTCTCTGATAAGAGGTTATATCTAATCAATCGGGTATGCTGAAATCAACTGTGCTTTTGCTATGGTGGGTATCCGAATTCGGTATTGTCTCAGGGGAATTCCAGATGATATGAACAGGCGACAATTTCCTAATTTCCAGGAGCAGTGCCAACGTGGAAGTGGTCGCTCAATCCAGTGCCCTCGGCGCAGAAATTCGCAGCATTATGCGATAAACGATTATCATGGGCATCGTCGTGTAATGCATCGCATAAATGTCGAGGGTGAGCGTCCACGGTAGCAGCGGATAGTGATTACAATGCCGCCTGTACATGGCTAATCGGGTTAATTGGCTGGCCGTTTCTGCGAAACTCAAAATGTACATGATAGCCGGTAGCATTGCCGGATCTACCGACTGTGCCTACGATTTCACCCTGCTTAACCCGTTGCCCCTTTTTGGCGATGTTACGACTGTTGTGCGCGTAGGCAGTTTCTATTCCCCGGCCATGATCGATGACAATTATATGGCCATAGCCGCGTTTATATCCTGAGAATTGAACCCTGCCTGCGGCTGATGCGTGAATCGGCGTACCCTGTGGCGCGCGCAGATCGATCCCAGAATGCAAACGTCCGCGACGGCGACCGTAATGCGACGAGATATCGATACGGTTTAGCGGCCAGATATAACCAGCGTTGCGTATCTGATTATCGGTTTGTTCGTAAGATTGAACTTCTGCGTTATTTTTATAACCCTCCACATAATGATCGTCTTGTGAATAGCGAGGTATTAAAAGTCGAGTACCGGGCTCGATATAGGTCGATTCTAACCAGGGGTTGGTGGCTTGTAATTGCTCGGGGGTGACTTCGAGTGAAAAAGCTATGGAGAAAAGGTTATCATTCGACTGTACGATGTAATAACTCTGGCGTGAATGATCGGCGTAGGCTGTAGGTGGGTGGTCGACATAGGACTGAAAAGGGGCGCAGGCACTAATCATACTTGCTGCCAACACTAAAAAAGCGACTTTCAACATGGCAGATATCTCATCGATAATTCGATTATGAATTTGGATAAGCCATTTTCTCGATAACGGATGAACATTTGCTTAATAATAGACTGTTTACAGTAAAATTCTAACCCATGTTTGCTTTCAGCCTCGCTGTGTTATTACTCCTGGTGACGCCGGGCCCCGGTGTATTGTCCACCGCCGGGGTGGGTGCGGCATTTGGTTTTCGCGCGGGCCTGGGTTATGTTTTTGGCCTGTTTATCGGCACCAATCTGGTAGCTTTTGCGGTCGTTTCCGGGTTGGCAACAGTCGTTCTGGCGACTTCCTGGGCGAGGAATACGCTGCTGGTTATCTCCACTGTCTATCTGTTATACCTTGCCTTCCGTATCGCTTTTGCCGGTTCGAAAATCGCCTTTATTTCGGCCGACAGACAACCCGGAATCATTGCTGGTCTACTATTGCAGGCCATCAATCCCAAGGCTTACACGGTAAATATGGTTTGGTTCTCGGGCTTCGCATTTTGGCCCGATTCGCTGCTGACAGAAACACTGATCAAATTCCTGCTTATTAATGCGATCTGGATTCCGATTCACCTGGTATGGCTCGCTGCCGGCAATACCGCCCACCAACTCAATTTAGCGCCACGAACCCAGTTCCTGATTAATTGTCTGATGGCGCTGGCGATGCTAATTGTGGTGGCAATGGCACTGGTATCACTAATTTAGTGGCCAGGAGTCTGTCGGACTTAGGTACCAACAGTAGGCGCTTTAGGCGATCGTAGCGATATGTACAGGATGTACGGTAGTAGAACACCAACAGTAGGCGTTTTAGGCGCCAACAGTAGGCGCTTTAGGCGCCAACAGTAGGCGCTTTAGGCGCCAACAGTAGGCGCTTTAGGCGACGCAGGAGCAGTTACCGAGATTTATCCTAAGTCCGACAGGCTCCTCAATTTAGGAAAATTGTTGTAGCATTTTATCGCGCACCTGCCACGCCTGAGCGGCTTTTTCAGGGTTTATATCATTCATGCTGATCACCTGTCCCTGTTTAACAGCTTGAGTGACTGTGATGTTGCTCGCGAGTCCAATTGGCAGGGCGTGCGCCGAAACGCTTGCCGCTGCCGGCATCAGTCTACCCCAGACGGTATAGCCACCTTCGCCATCGAGAGTTTCGCCCACTTTAATATCGCGCTTAGCGACCGCGACTACATCGGCATTGAAGCCAATCGGCGCGCCGGTGGGCTGGTTGCGTAAAGCGGCGCTGAGGATAGAAATATTGAGTTCGAGTCCGATCAGGTGAAACGGTTTAAACATTGCCGAGTAACGACCGCTATCATCGGTATTCATGCCATATTGCGAAAAACAGGCGGCACTGTAATCGTTGGGCGCTTCAAATACGCAATACACACCCCAACGCAGGTCGCGCGCTACCGGCCGACCATCGCGTTCAAGGCTGGATACCACTTCAACCTGTCCAGAGAATTCTAATTGACCGCCAGCATTTTTGGGGCGTAATACATGGGATAGATCTTCGGCGCCACAGGCGGGAAAAGCGAGGCCATGGGTTGGCGCCTGTAAGTCAGCGGCATTGGCAATCGCAGCCATTTCGATGGATGATTTAGTCCCATCCAGAAACGAATTAAACATCTGGCTTCGCATGCCTGCTGCCGCAGCCTGTTCCGCACTCAGGCCATAGTGAGACCAGACGGTATCCGGCGTCGATGCGTGGTAGGTGGGTAAATACTTGGTGCCTTTGCCTGCCGCAACTACCTTAAAGCCGCATGATCTGGCCCAGTCGACCAGCTCCATGGTCAGCGCGGGTTGATCGCCATAGGCCATCGAATAAACTACACCGGCTTGCCGGGCCTGCATCGCGAGATAGGGGCCTGCCAGTACATCGGCTTCAACATTCACCATCACGATATGTTTGCCATGCTCGGCGCAAAGCAGCGCATGTTTAATGCCCGCTGCCGGATGACCGGTAGCCTCTACCACAACGTCGACTTCATCACCGAGAATCATCGCTTCTGCATCGTCGATGAATGTCGTGGCGGCAATACGGGAATCATCCCAGCCGACCTCTTTGCAGCGTGATATAGCCTGTGCTGGATCAAGATCAGCGATGACAGTGACGACCAGTCCGGGGGTAGTCGGCACTTGCGACAGAAACATCGAACCGAATTTTCCGGCGCCGATTAATCCTACCCGGACAGGATTGGCATCTGTTTCACGTTGCTTGAGTGATGAATATAGATACATGTTAAATTCAGTTGACTAATTCGTTAAGAGACTAATTCAGACAGCGTGTCATCGCCTAATGCGGTGATCGGCGTAAAGTCGCGATGCGCCACCCATTCAGGGCGTTTGAACTGGCGGATATGGTTATCGACATGACACAGCGACAGATAAACAATGGTGCGATCCATCGGGCTGATATTGGGTGGGCTGGCGTGTACTAATAAACTCGAAAACATCAGCATCGACCCGGCACCACCGGTTGGTGCCACGCAACCACCCTGTTGATAAAGATCGGTTACGGTGTCCCGGTCTAAAGTCCACAAAGGATAGCTGGTCGTTTCGAGGTCGTGTCCGGCATTGACCACGCCATGTTTATGGCTGCCCGGTAGAAATATTAAAGGTCCATTGGCGGCCGTGACATCGTCGAGGAAAACAGCGATATTCATCGCCCTTGGCTCGGGCATTAAATCGTCTCGCGCCCAGGTGCCGTAATCCTGATGCCATTGCCATACATCGCCATCAAATGCGGCTTTTGCGTTCACCTTATATTGGTGCATATACACCGGGCCATCGAGTAACTGCATCACCGGATTGATCAAACGTGGATGCGCGCCCAATCGTCTAAACGCGTCGTTATAGGTATGTGCCGCAAAGGCGGTGCGAGCGACGCCTGTTTTCTCGCGCCAGACTTCTTCGCGTTGCTGCTGATAAACGTCGGTAGCAGCCTGTTTGAGAACTTTCGTTTCTTCGACGCTAAATGCATTGGGAAAGAACAGGTATCCCGATTGATTGAATTCCTGTATCTGTTGTTCAGTAAGTTTCATAAGATTTAGATGGAAATAGATTGCTATCTGGATTCGACAATGATACCAGTTAATTTAAATTGGTAGAATCGCGACAAACCCATAAATTTTCTGGTAAATTTCCCCAGGAACTATTGATGTGCTTTTTCATCCTGGGATCATAGCTGGCAGGCTACTGCCTGAGCGAATAAATAACTGAAACGGGAGGCTCAATTTTGAATGATGAAGTATTTGAAGCGTTGTCATCGATTGATGGTTTTAGCGGGCTAGATTCTGAATCTACAGTTATTACGCGGCTAGGCGGATTGACCAATCGCAATTATAAAATTGACTGTGAACGCGGGTCTTATGTATTACGTCTGGCCGGAGAGGGTACCGGCGATTACATCGATCGCGAGGCTGAATTTTACAATGCGTCGATTGCCTCCGAGGCGGGTGTGAATGCTGAAATTGTTCATTTTGATACCGCCGAGGGAACGATGATTTGTCGATACATCGATAACGCGGTGACGATGGATATCGAAGGACTTCGCAATCTGGATGCTCTACGTCGCACGGGACAGTCGTTTCGTCAATTGCACGATTGTGATCGTGATTTTCGGGGCCAGTTTGAATTGTTTCAACAGGTCGATCAATACCTTGCTGTGTTGCGCGAGCTGGGAGCCGATCTGCCAGAAGGCTATAGCGAAGTGCAGAAAGACGCGGAGCAGGTTCGAGCGGCACTATCGATGCACCCGCTACCCAATAAACCCTGTCATTGCGACCCGATGGTCGAGAACTGCATCGATGACGGCGATAAAATGTTCATCATCGATTTTGAATACGCGGGCAATAATGACCCGATGTGGGATCTCGGCGATATTTCGGTGGAAGGCGATTTCAGTGCCGAGCAGGATGATGAATTTATGACTGCATATTTCGGGCAGGCGCCGAATTCGTTCGATGTGGGGCGCATGGTGATGTACAAGGCGATGTGTGATTTGCTCTGGACCTTGTGGGGTGTTGTGCAACACGCGAATGGTAATCCGGTTGATGACTTTTGGGCTTACGCGGTTGGTCGGCTGGATCGTTGCCGATTACTGATGGCAAGTGACGATTTTCCAAAACAACTCGAGGCGGTGCGCCGAGGACCGGGATAATGCCTACTGAAGCGATGACTCAGGAAATGTTAGATTCGAGCCAATATGCGGTCGAATCGATTCGACTCTACGAAGCCGTTTTCGGCGAGGATTTTGTCAGTCCTGGCGGCCGCGATATGGCGCATGAATTAATTACGCAGATGGAACTCAGGCCTGGATCGCGAGTGCTCGATGTGGGTTGCGGTTTGGGTGGCAATGCATTTACCATGGCGCGGGAATTTGACCTGCTTGTCGAAGGCATCGATTTATCAAAAAATATGCTGGCAATGGCGGCGCAAAAACTGTCGATTTATGGGCTGGCAGATCGTGTCAGTCTGGAGCAGGGCGATTGCCTGGAGCTGGATAGAGCGGAGCATTACGACGCGATTTATAGTCGGGATGTTTTTTTGCATATTGCGGATAAGCTGCGCTTGTTTTCGGTGCTGAATAAATCACTAAAGCCGGGCGGCAAATTACTGTTCAGCGATTATTGCTGTGGTGAAAAACCCTGGGCTGATGAATTTACCGAGTATGTTGCAGATCGCGGGTATAGTCTGCACACCCTGCACGAATACGCGCAGTTAATCTCCGAGGCTGGCTTTCAGCAGGTAGAGTCTGTCGACATAAGCAACAGGTTTGTCGATATTCTACGGGCTGATTTAACTAAAATTGATGCTCTGGAACTAGCTGAATCAGTACGAGACAAATTGAATCAAAGTTGGCTTGGCAAGATTGAAAGGGTGAAATCGGGGGATCACCGATGGGGGTTATTTTCCGCGATTAAACAGCGGTAGGTTTAAATGGGTACCGTTTTAAATATCGCCTGGATCCCTGCGCACCACTATTTGAGTTGGGGTAGGGGAAAAGCGGTCGATTGGCGTGTTGGTGAGCTGCCCGGTGCAGCGTCGGCGAATTATGGGAACAGAATAGTGTTTTTAATATACGAAGCGCTTTATAATTTCGGTGCAAATATCGACTAACCTCATCGAATGCATGCGGATTGAGGCGTGCATGGTGAATTTTAAATTTCACTCATTCCCATACTTTCTGATGGGAATCTTATTATCAGACCATTATGAAATATATATTTCGCGCAATCCGCTGGCCGCTGGGCCAGATCATTATTTTTATCGACTGGATAACCCGGCCTAAAAAACCAGATTATCCATCCGAAAAACAGGCCGAACTAGATGCGATAACTTCAAGCATGAAGCTTTATCATTTTAAACAATGCCCGTTCTGCGTAAAAACTCGGCGAACTATTCATCGCCTGGGGCTGAATATAGAAACTCGCGATGCGCGCAATGATCCACAATGGAATAAAGAGTTGATAAATCAGGGCGGTAAATACCAGGTACCCTGTTTACGAGTTGTCAAAGATGATGAGTCGGTAGAGTGGTTGTATGAGGCCAACAATATAAATCAATATCTCGATCAGCGCTTTGGGTGATTATGCTAGCTTCAAAAACAACATTTGATGCCAAAAGATTAGACTTCGACTAGTTTTAGATCACCGCAACCAATTTAAAATCAGGACTTAGCCCGGAAAATTCGTAAATCATGCACAATCTCGCTGGTCTATTGATTCCACAAGAAATAGTTCCTCAGTCGCTCGGAATCATTGATACGAGACTTCTTCGGATATTTCCTTGTGAAATCAATATACTGCGCGATCCTTGCGCAGATTTATGAAATTTCCGGGCTAGAAATACCATTGTTATAATCGAATTCGTCTATACTTAAGTGGGTGAAATGATTATAAAAAAGACACAATTTGCAATAGGACAGGTGGTTCGCCATCGTGTTTACCCGTTTCGCGGTGTTATCGTCGATGTCGATCCCGAGTTCAACAATACCGAGGAATGGTGGCAGTCGATTCCGGAAGAAGTACGTCCGCGAAAAGACCAGCCGTTTTATCACTTATTGGCCGAAAACGAAGAGACAGCTTACGTCGCCTATGTGTCAGAGCAAAACCTGTTAATCGATGATACCGGTAAGCCCGTCAACCACCCGGAGATTGCCCAGGTGTTTGGCAAGTTTCTGGGCGACAGCTACGCTATTCCGACGAGTTATCGACATTAAACCTGGAAAACGCAGTTGGATCAGGTATCAACTTTAACTACTTAGCCCGAAAAGCAAGGATAACTCCCAGCATGATCAAACCTGATGCGATGACAAAGTTAACCGAGAACTGTTCAGATAAAATTATCCAGGCAAGCGTGACGCCCGATACGGGTTGTAGGAACTGAAGTAGACCGACTCGGGCTATACCACCCGTGCCAAGCGACCAATACCATAAAATATATCCGATGATGGTCACACCGATGGCCTGATAGAAGACGCCAGCCCACGCCAGGCTTCCGGCCACTTTGAGGGTTTCGAAATCGAGGACGAATGGTGCAACTGGGGCCAGTAATAGAGCGAACAGTGATACACCCCAGAAGGTGGTGCCTTTCGCGGAGTAGCCTGATCGCTGTAATCGTGCGCCGGCAACATAACCGAATGCGGCAAAAATATTGCCCGCTAAAACCAGCAGGTCTCCTTCGATATTGGCGGAGGTAGGCCCTGTTACCGGTTCGTAAATAAGAATAATTTCCCCGCCAAAAGCGACTGCACAACCAATCCACCACAAAAATTTGGTTGATTGGCGATCCCATATCATCGCTATCGCACCGGTCATTACCGGCAGTATTGCCAGAATCATGGTGGCGTGATTGGCCGAGGTGAGCATCACGCCAAAGGTGAACATCAGCGGAAAAACAATAAAACCACAGAATCCGGAGAGTAGCAATAATCCGCGTTGAAAATTGGCAATTGGCAACTGTATACGCAGAAACAACGCCAACGGCAGCGCGCAAAACCCACCGATCACGGTTCTGAGAATGGCAACGTCTATGGCTGAAATACCTGATACGGCAAGTTTGGTGCCTATAGCGGAACCGCCAAATATGATCACAGCGGTCATCGCTGCGACAAAAACGCTAACTGGCATTTTCACTATCCGGCTTAGCCGGATCAAATGACTGGTTCATAATTTATCTGCTATATTTGTCGCTGGTAGCCCGTCAAAACACACAGGCCCATAATTTAGAAATAAGAATTTACTGAATGTCGCCTGTACTCGCGCGTTGCCATTTGGCGCTTTGCAATAACCATTCGTCCTGTTTAATCAGTTCCAGGTCGAATTCGAAAATTTCCGCTCTCAAACTGGTAAGCGCATTCACATCAGAAATAACACTGCCTGCCATGGCCACATGTAAGCTAACCAGT
>CAXMRQ010000072.1:0-3838 GCA_964196115.1 uncultured Gammaproteobacteria bacterium | reverse complement strand
TGACCCATGCCACGCGAAAACCTCATTCGGCGGATGAATGTATCAGCATGGTATTGAGTAGCTATGCTGGGACAATCTAGCGGGGCATAGTGGTCGATGGCTGTCGCCGAAAAGGAGAAATAAATATAGGAATACGCCGCCGAGTTCAGGCGACGTATTCTGTTTAGGTCATAAAAAATTTAATCTGCCGCAAAACAATAAAACTTCCCGGCACCACCGGTCTTAGTCAAGGCCTCCTGGCTACAGCCACGCGAAGCATGCGCGGAGCTCCACGACGGATTACCACCACCGTGACGATCATGATGGCCTAACTGCGCGCTACCTTCACCGCTACTGGTCCAGTTGCTACAGGTATGGTCCTTGCCATCGGGGAAATACGGCGTGCCATCGTCCTGCGACCCGGTCAGCATGTCGTGCTCATTGGGCTTATCGCCACGGCCTTTAATGCGGTTACCCGACTCGTCTAGGGCTGTTTCGAGTGTGATGGTCTTGTTGTAAAGGTGTAAGTCTGTGGTGTTGGTGGCGATGAGGATTCCGTGGGCATTATACCAGGGGCCATTGCCAATTCGAGCTCGGGCAAATTCGCCACGGCCACCCTCTTTTCCGGTACTGAGGTAGGCGCGCCAGTCGCGCTTTTTTGCACCAGCTGCAGATGCCAGCTTTTTACAGTGAGCATCAGCGCCTTTTAAGCCGCCCAGATTAGCTCCATTGCCCATGCCCATGCTGGTAACGAAAAACCCCATTGGCCTTTCCTCGGCATTCGCCAGAAACGATGCAAATAAGCTGCTAACACCAATTACGATTGCGATTACTATTTTTTTCATTGAGTTACCTCCTTGGATTAGATGAATTGGCAGGGCATAAGTAGCGTGGCGACTAACTCGGTACAATCAGATGAGAAAATCTTGCTATTAAGGCCATGCCTCAAGTCGAAAATAGTCCTCCCGCGCATTTACGTCAAGATGTTTTCGCGACCGATTCGGGTACGAGGTTAAGAGTCTGCAATAATTATCACGACTTTTACAGTCGAATTCATAATACCCATTTTCCAGATACCCAGGCTCTAGACCAACGATTCCATGGATTGTTTCAAAGTATTATTTTCCAGGTTCAAGTTTGTTTTATGATTTTGAATAAAATGTAGCGGCTATTTATCTATGCTTACTTTAAAATACCCCGGTTTCCAAAAGCCACCTTTCAAATAAGCGACTACACCGATGTTTCAACTGATCAATAATGCTGAGGTATACGCGCCACAGTCTCTAGGCAACCAGCATTTGTTGGTGTGCGCCGGAAAGATTGTTTACATGGGTACCGAGATCCCCCAGCTTGACGATAATCTGGAGGTAATGACTACCGACCTCGACGGTGCCAGATTAATTCCGGGTTTCATCGATGCGCATGCGCATGTGACAGGTGGTGGTGGTGAGGCTGGCCCTTCGACACGAGTGCCACCATTGCATTTAAGTCATTTTACCGAAGCGGGTGTCACCAGTGTGGTGGGATTACTCGGTACCGATGATTTGACACGAAATCCACAAACCTTGCTGACGCAGGTAATGGGGCTACGAGAAGAAGGTCTGTCAGCCTGGTGTTATACCGGCGGCTATCATGTGCCGGTGATTACTTTGACTGACTCGGTGCGTAGCGATATTGTCAACCTCGAACCGGTGATTGGTGTCGGCGAGGTTGCGCTGAGCGATCACCGTTCGAGTCAGCCGACTCTGGATGAAGTTTTACGTTTAGCCAGTGAGGCTCATGTTGCGGGGTTGATGACCGGCAAGGCGGGTATTGTGCATTTCCACATGGGTGACGGTAAGCGAGGTCTGGCAATGATAAACGAATGTCTCGACAACAGCGAAATTCCACCGCGCGTGTTTCAACCCACTCACGTAAATCGCAACAAACCCCTGTTCGAACAGGCTTGCGAATTGACTAAACGCGGTTGTACAGTGGACTTAACCGCGTTCCCGGCCGATAGCGACGATTCTGGCTGGTCAGCCGAAGCCGCGGTGGATCGATTTTTTGACCAGAAATTAGATACCACTAAATTAACCATCAGTTCGGATGGTGGTGGCTGCCTGCCGAGCTTCAATACCCAGGGTGAATTATTAAAAATGGGCTTTGCCAGCTGCTCTGCGCTGGCTAGCTGTTTCAAGACGATGCTTGATAATCAAATGCCGATGGAAAAAATACTGCCGCTGATGACTAGCAATATTGCCAGTCTGCTCAAATTCCACAATAAGGGTCAGATCGCCGCCGGATTTGACGCAGATCTACTGGTTCTAAATGAAAACCATAACATCGTGGGTGTCATGGCCAATGGCGTCTGGCATAAAAAACAGGGTCAGCAGTTGATTAAAGGGATGTTCGAGTAATGAGTCCTTCTCCGATAATAGACGGCCATAAGCGCGGTTATGTAATACCCATTGGTGGCGCCGAAGAGCGTACCGGTGCGTCTAAAGTGTTACGACGTTTCGTCAAGCTTTGCGGTGGTAAAAATGCGCAAATCGTGATTATCCCTACTGCCTCGAACCTGCCCGATACCGGCGACAAGTATATCAACATATTCAGGAAAATCGGGGTTAGCGACGCGGTATCTTTGCCGATTAATGAGCGTGCCGAGGCTGAACGCGAGGATTATCTCAGCCAAATCGAACAGGCCACCGGTATCTTTATTACCGGTGGTAATCAGCTGCGCCTGTCAACTATTCTCGGTGGTACCGAAATTGCGAAAAAAATCCGTCGCCTGAATGCTGAAGGCGTACATATTGCAGGTACTTCAGCCGGCGCCGCTATCATGCCCGAACACATGATCGCAGGAGGTCCGACCGGTGTTGTTCCATCCGGCAACGGCGTCAACCTGGCCCCGGGTCTGGGGCTGACCAACGCGCTGTTGATCGATCAGCATTTCAGCCAGCGTCATCGCCTGGGACGTTTATTAACCGCGATCTCTTATAATCCGTTTATGCTTGGCGTCGGGCTCGACGAAGATACTGCGATATTTATCGACCCGGAACACAGTTTCGAAGTTGTCGGTAGCGGTGCGGTGACGGTAATCGATCCGGTACATCTGAGTTACTCGTCGATGAGTAAAGCGTCTAAGAATGAAGCTTTGAGTATGCTCGATTTAAAACTGCATATTTTATCGAAAGGTTGCACCTTCGATATACATGAAAGAAAACCCTTCCCACCAGGGAAATAATTTCCATCTCGTAAAGGATGTGGTTAATAAAGAAACTCTTCCTCAAATCGAGCGGGTACAATTGCAATGGTCGAATGAATTCGACCATACACAATCGGTAGGATGCGGATTATTATGTAGGGCCGAATTTATTCGGCCGTCAATCCCGCTGGATGGCGGAAAACGAGAATAAATCAGCCAGTTACCCAACAGGAATTTTAGATGAAAATCACCGCGACGAACGTCTATGTAGGTCCCAGTATTTACGCCAACTTTCCGGTGATCCGGATGGTGCTGGATATCGGCGTACTGGTCGACTGGCCATCAGTGAAATGCGGAAAGGGTTTCACTCGTGGTTTGCAAAAAGCGATTCCCAGCCTGGCTGAACATGGTTGTTCCTACCGGGAGCCGGGCGGTTTTCTACGTCGCCTGACCGAAGACGATGGCACCTGGATGGGGCATATCATGGAACACGTCGCGCTCGAAATTCAAAATATTGCAGGTTCCGGTGTTTCTTTTGGCCGTACTCGAACTACCGGTGAGCCCGGCATGTACAACATGGTTTACGCCTACAAGCAGCGCGACGCCGGCATCGAGGCGGGACACCTGGCTTTACGTTTGTTAATGCATTTGCTGCCCAGGCATTTGCAGCAG